>JALZCN010000223.1 GCA_030863045.1 Actinomycetota bacterium
GGCCTGGACGTAGAAGCCGATGTCCTCGATCGTGGCGACCGTGCGTCGACCGGGGGGGGGGTCGCCTGCATAGACGGGAAAGCCGGCTCGAAAAACGTGCGTCAGATCCCGTACCGTCCCCAGCCGACGGGACGCGGCCTGGGCGGGGGCAGCCAGCATGGTCACGGTGGCTGCCGCGGCGGCGCCGACCAGTGCGGCTCGCCGAGAGAAGCGGCTTGCCGGCCCGTCGGGACGGGCAGGGGTGGCGTCGGCTTCCTAGTGCACCGCGTGGAACGTCCCCGACAGACACATAAATAGATCTTTCACAGGGAAGCTGGTGCGTGGACAGCTTCAGTGCGCAGCTGCAGCCGCTCGCCATGCCGCAGTACCAGTCACCCCGGAGGACTTGCACACTAACCACACGCCTGCTACTCCACGGCGTGAAGCCGCTCAAGCAGGAAGAGACTCGTCCTGAACTGCCACGCCCAGCACGGATAGCGAACGCGAAGTTCTGCTCGTGGTCCTTCGGATCGAGCAGGTTCCACATCGCGCCCTAGACCCATCTGCCTACCGCACGCCGCGTCCAATCCCCCGGCCCCGCCGCTTGTGCCGGCGCGCGGATATCGTCACAAGATGGCCATGGCCCGCAGCGCCGGAGCGCTGCTGTTTCGCATCACTTCGTCGGGTCACGTTGAGGTGCTGCTGGGCCACATGGGTGGGCCGTTTCACGCACACCGCGACGATGGCGCGTGGTCGATTCCTAAAGGCGAGTACACCGCGGATGAGGATCCTCGGATGGCGGCGGCCCGGGAGTTCGAGGAGGAGCTGAGTGCACCGCTTCCAGCCGGTCGGGAGATTGAACTGGGTACGATCCGCCTGCCCAGCGGCAAGCGGCTCATTGTCTACGCCGTCGAGTCCGACTTCGACGCCAGGCAGGCCCGGAGCAATACCTTCGAGTTGGAGTGGCCGCCGGGATCCGGCCAAATCCGCAACTTCCCCGAGATGGATCGGGCCGAGTGGTTCGACTGCTCGACAGCCCGGGTCAAGCTAGCGCGCGGCCAGGCGGAGTTCCTCGACCGGCTAGTCGCATGTCGTGACTGGACTTAGTTGTTCCCGAGGAGGAAGGTGGCATGGCGCAGAAGATTGTCCGTGAGTTCGTCGATGACATTGACGGTTCACCTGCCGAGCGGACGTTCTCGTTCGCTGTCGATGGAGTCTCCTACGAGATCGACCTGTCCACGCAGAACATTGCGGAGTTCAAGTCCGCTATCGGTGGCTTCATCGAAAGCGCCCGGAAGGTCAAGGGCAGCAGCGGACGTCGTACCCGCAGCGCTCCAAGTGGTGGCGGTCGGCAGTCCCGTGAGCAAACCCGAGCTGTGCGGGATTGGGCGCGCCAGCACGGCCACAACATGGTGTCGTGTTTACGATCAGGGCGACGACGGCAATGCCGAGTGGGGGAGGCGATGCTGCAGCGTGTGCGGAAGCGGCTCGGGTGCCCAGTGCGCAGCTGGCGGCTGGCACAATCCACACTGAGCCGCCGCGCTTGGCGTACTTGTCCTCGCACTACCTCGAACAAGGCCGAACATAGGCGTCAGATCCGCTGCCGCGGACTGATCAACCGAAGATACCTGTATCGATGCGCTCTGAAGTACACGCGCTGCAGGAGCCGGCGCATCGAGATGTCGGGGTTGAGCTCATGTGCGTCGGCCTATGTCCTGCTGCTCGCGGGTCTTGCCTCGGCTTGCACCACCCCTCCGGCAGCTCTGCATGGCATTCCCGCGACTACCTCGCAGGTGGTGCTGGTCAATGCGCCTACCGCAACGAGTACGACGGCGATGATCGAAGCCTGGCAGCGGACCGGCAACGGCTGGAAGCCAGTTGTGCGGCCGGTCCCGGCGCACATCGGCGCGGACGGAATAGGTCACGCCAGTGAATCGACCTCGCGGACCCCGGCTGGCCTGTTCAGCCTCACCCAGACCTTCGGTCGAGCGGCCAACCCCGGCACGCGGCAACCGTGGTTTCACGCCACCAGCAACGACTGGTGGGTATCCGATGTCCACTCGCCCGCCTACAACACCCACCAGATTTGCGCCGTGGGGAGTTGTCTGTTCAACGAGGGGGCAGGGGAAAACCTCGGCCAAGCCGGTGCCGTCTACGACTACGCGGCGGTCATCGACTACAACCGCTGGCCCGCCCGCCCTGGCGCCGGCTCGGCGTTCTTCCTCCACGTCACCAACGGCCGCCCTACCGCCGGATGTGTTGCGACCGACCGCCCGACAATGATCGCAATCCTACGATGGCTTGACCCGCGTCAACACCCCATGATCTCACTCGGCGTGCGCTAACGCGGACAACACCAAACCGTGCCAGCAACCGACCAGGCACCGCGGTCATTGCAATGACCCCTCTGCGGCATCCAACGGCGCCTGCGCCGCCCGCTCATGCCGCTGACCGTGCGCGGGTGGCTGTGCGGGTCTATCCCATGATCGGTGTTTCCGGCGTTGTTGATCAGTAGGTCTCGGCGGCCGGCCAGCGGTCACCGAAGGTGATGGCGAAGGCATTGATCACGGGCTTCCAACGCATCGTCCATCGAGCGCGGCCTGTCCCGGTGGGGTCCAGGCCGCGGGTCACAAGGTACAGGCACTTCATCGCCGCGTAGGTTCAATGGGTGATCGCAACACCTGTCTGATTGAGGTGTTTGTGAGGTGCTTGTGATGGGC
>JALZCN010000226.1 GCA_030863045.1 Actinomycetota bacterium
GACTCGGTGAACATGGCCGAGGAATGCCGGCAGCCAGCCAAGATCTTCCCGCGCGCGATGCTGCTCGGCATGGGCGCCGCCGCGGTGATCTACGTGCTGGTCACCGTCACCTCGTCGTTGCTGGTACCCGCCGACCGGCTGGCTGAACTGGAGAGCGACGCACTGCTCGAGGTCGTCAGGGTCGGCGCGCCCGGCTTCCCGCTGGGCCTGTTCGCCGTCATCGGGCTCTTCGCGGTGATCAACACAGCTTTGATCAACATGCTGATGGCCAGCAGGCTGGTCTACGGCATGGCGGGTGAGCGGATCATTCCGCGGATCTTGGGCTCGGTGCACCCGGCTCGGCGCACCCCGTGGGTCTCGATCCTGTTCACCAGCGCGATCGCGATGATCCTGGTCAGTTTCGTCCCGCTGGCCGGGCTGGCCGGCACCACGTCGCTGCTGCTGGCCGTGTTCACGCTGGTCAACCTCGCCTGCCTGGTACTGCGCAGGAAGCCCGTTGAACACGCGCATTTCCGTGCACCGAGTTGGAGCCCGTGGCTCGGGGCGCTGCTGTGCGGCTACCTGGCCACCCCGTTGTCCGGCCGCAACCCCGACAACTACCTGCTCGCGGGCGTGCTGCTGGCGGTCGGCGTGCTGCTCTGGCTGGTCAACCGGCTGGTCGTGGGCAAGGTCGACCTCGACCCGGCGAAGCTGCCCCGCGGATGAGCGCCTTTCCCGCGTCAACGGACTACCTTGGAAGATGTCGTTGTGCCCAAGATGTTGTTGTGCCTGAAGTGAGCTTTCGCAGACGAACCACCGATGATGTACGGCTACGCGGAGCGACCGGCCACCGCAGCGTTGCGCGCCGTCCGAGCTGGGAGAGGGACCGCAATGTCTAACGCAGCCGCGCCCGAAGTATCGGTTCGACCGGTAAGCAACCGCCGTGATGCGGAAGCCGTGATCTTGCAACATCCGGGCGGGATACAGCAGCTGCCGATCACTAGGGCCACCGAGGGCGCTTCCGGGATCAGCCTGGGTGACCTGCGGACCGATACCGGCATGATTACTCTCGACCCGGGACTCGTGAACACCGCCCTGTGCACGTCCAAGATCACCTACATTGACGGCGCGGCGGGCGTGCTGCGCTACCGTGGCTACCCGATCGAGGTGTTGGCTGAACGCTCGACCTTCCTGGAGACCAGCTACCTGCTGATTTACGGGGACCTGCCGACCAGCGGTCAGCTGGAGAACTTCACCGAGTCGATTCGCGTTCACACCCTGTTGCACGAGGACCTCAAACGGTTCTTCGACGGCTTCCCGCGCGACGCCCATCCGATGCCGGTGCTGTCCAGTGCGGTATCCGCGCTGTCCACCTTCTACCAGGACAGCCTCAACCCGTTCGACCACGACCAGGTGGAGATCTCCACGGTGCGGCTACTGGCCAAGCTGCCCACGATCGCCGCTTACGCCTACAAGAAGTCGATCGGTCAGCCGTTCCTCTATCCGGACAACTCGCTGAGCTTGGTGCACAACTTCCTGCGGATGACCTTCGGGTTGCCCACAGCACCGTACGAGGTCGACCCGGTGGTGGCCGACGCGTTGGATCTGTTGTTCCTGCTGCATGCCGACCACGAGCAGAATTGCTCGACGTCGACCGTGCGGATGGTCGGGTCCACCCAGGCCAATCTGTTCGCGTCGATTTCCGCGGGGATCAACGCGCTGTTCGGGCCGCTGCACGGTGGGGCGAACCAGTCGGTGCTGGAGATGCTCGAGCGCATCCGCACCGATGAGGGTGACGTGGACGCCTTCGTCAGGAAGGTGAAGAACCAGTCCGAGGGTGCGCGGCTGATGGGTTTCGGGCATCGCGTGTACAAGAACTACGACCCACGGGCGAAAATCGTTAAGAAGACCGCCGACGAGGTCCTGCACAAGCTGGGGGTTAACGACCCGCTGCTCGACATCGCCTTGACCCTGGAGGCCAAGGCGCTGGCTGATGATTACTTCGTCGAACGCAAGCTCTATCCCAACGTCGACTTCTACACCGGTCTGATCTACCGGGCGATGGGCTTTCCGACCAGGATGTTCACCGTGCTCTTCGCGCTGGGCCGGTTACCGGGCTGGATCGCGCACTGGCGCGAGATGAACAGTGACCCGGAAACGAAGATCGGTAGACCGTGTCAGATCTACACCGGCTTGCCCGAACGGGAGTACACCGCGATCACGCAGCGTTGACTTCGGTCCCTGACGGGATCATCCGTTGAGCCCTGTGCGGCTCGCCGTGCACCGCGTAAGTTGCCCGCAGGCCGAAACCGGGCGGGAGCAGGATTGCGATGCGCACTATCGAATGGGTCGACGGGCACGTCGATGTGATCGACCAAACCGCCCTGCCGCAACAGCGGCGGGTGGTTCTGCACACCGTCGGTGAGGTGGTGAACGCGATCCAGCGGTTGGTGGTGCGTGGTGCGCCCGCATTGGGTGCGGTAGGTGCCCTCGGTGTCGCGCTGGCCGCTGCCAGGTCGGCCGAGCGGGGTTACGACCCCGACGCCGTGCGGTCCGACGCCCGGCGCATCGCCGAGGCT
>JALZCN010000267.1 GCA_030863045.1 Actinomycetota bacterium
CGTCGAGGTAACGTCGTTCGTCCTCGGCGGGCGTTTGGCGACGTCCGCCTGCGGGCGCTGCACGTTGACCTCTCCTTCACGCCGACAACTGGGCAGCGATCGAGGAAGGGATGGGGTGCGGTCGCGGCGGCAGAGTCAGTGGCGAAGCCGTGCGGGTGCGGGTTGCGGTGTGTCCTTGTCGGCCTTTGGTCAGCGGGTGAGCTTGGCTCGGTGGGTCGCGGAGCGGTGGGCCCGAGTCCGGGCGCGGACGGTGTCGGGCACGGCGAACTGCTGGGCGATCAGCGCCTTGGCTGCCCGGGTGGTGATCGGCTGTCCGTCGGGATCTCGCAGTTGGTAGGGCTGGCCGCGGTCGAGCACGGTCCAGGTCCGTTCGACCAGTTTGCGGGCCACCGCGACGGTGGCCTGGGTGTGGCAGTGCCCACGGGTCACCATCAGCCGGTGGTAGACCGCGGCCAGTTGCGGGTCGACGCGGCGAGCGGCGTTGCCCGCTTGGTAAAACGCCAGCCGCAGCACTGCCGGGCCTTCCTTGGTGATCGCCCGGCTGGGCTGGGTCACGGTTCCCGACGACCAGTTCGACGGGGTCAGCCCGACGTAGCTGGCGGCCTGCTTGGCGAACTGAAACGTGGCGCCGTCACCCAAAAACGCACGGATGGTTGGGGCGGTCACCGGTCCAAGGCCGGGCAGGGAGGACAGCAGCGGTCATCGCCGTAAAGCCGTTCCCAGTAGTCAGTGGCCAGCGCGGTGGCGCGGTCGATCCGACCGGCCGCGACCTGAAGATCGCCCAGATGCTCGGTGACTGCCCAGGCCAACTCGTCCAGATCCAGTCGCCCGGCCCAAAACCTGGCCCACGCGCCAGCGGCGTCCCGGATCGCTTCGGCCCGGGCTGGCACGTCGGGCACATTGCGGGTGTGCTCGGCAACCACCGCGGTCAGGTTCGCCCGGCGCGCCGCGGCGAGCTGGTTAAGGTGCGGCCAGCGAGACAGCACCGCTTTGGCGGTGGCCAGCGAACCGCCGAAACCATGCCACACATCCGGAAAGGCCCACCGGGCCAGCGAGATCAGCCGGCGCAGATAGCGGTTGCCATCGATGACTGCCGCGCCGCGGCGGGTGCAGACCCGGCGCAGCGCCAGCTGACCCGGCGCTGGAACCCGCAGCGGCGCCAGGTACGTCGGCGTCGATCACGTCGGATTTGTTCTTCCCGGTGATCGCCCCACGCAGCCGGGCGGCGTGCCCAGATCCGACCAACGCCAGCTGCCCACTGGCCTCGGTCAACGCCGCCGCCAACGGCAGCCAACTCATCGACGTTGGTTCGGCTACCGCCACCACACCCGGATAACACGCGATCCGCTTGGTCAACGTCGACAACCCAGCCAACGTCGGCGGCACCACAAACCGGCTCGTTACTACCGCCCCATCGACGCCCACCTGCCGGACACAGACGTGATGATTAGAAGTGATCGCAGCGTCGATGCCAACCTGCACCCGCACCCCTGTCAGCCCTGCCGGCATCGCTGGCTCGGGTTAGTCTCAACAAGCACGAGGGGTTTCCTTTCGCTTGCCACGAAGAGCCCCCCGGCTGTGACACCCGCCAAGGTCTGAATCACACGGGAGCTCACCAACGACGGGAGAGCCCTCGCGCCCTGTTCACCTCCAAGCCCGTGGGCTGGCCTCCCGACGCACTCCCGATCACCAGCAGGGCGCACGCACGCCGCCCAGGCTTGTCCGTCATCCGGTGCCACGCCAACCCCGGAAAGCGCCATACACACGCCCACCAGGGGCCAGCCACCAATTCCCTCAACCGGGCCTGCTCGAGAGACGGACCCCAGCAACGATCTCTTTCACCAGCCCAAAGCTCACCCGAAAAACGCCACAGCCAGGGCCCTCTCCCGAGGCCACCGTACGTGACCACCGCCTGTTGCCAGGAGGCCCCTCAGTCATACAAGCCGGAAAACCGTGCGAAGGCATCGCCGCAGCGATAGCTCCGTGACAGTGGCAGTCGCTGCTAGAGATCGTCGGTTCCTAACTGCCTTGCACGCTTGTCGTCTGGTCGCGCACAGTTGTGTAGTGAGCAGGCTCAGGAATAGATCAGTGGCTCCCCGCCTACACCGTGCGGCAGGTGGCCGCCCGGGACTAGACAGCCTGATATCGACATTTATGCCGGAGAAAATATATGATGCGCTCAGCCGTCGCCGCGCCTGGTAATGCGCGCATCCGTTGGATCGAGATCGCCGGGCCGCCAGTACCGACAGTGTACTTACACGGTCTCGGTGCTGCGGCCGTGCCCTATTTTTTAGGCGTGGCATTACACCAAAACATGACACTGCGCCGATCGTTGTTCATCGACCTTCTGGGATGTGGTTTAAGCGACCGACCCGAGTGCTTCCGCTACACCTTGGCAGATCACGCCAGGGCTGTCGCAGCGGCGCTGGATACGGCTGGAGTTCGTGATGTCAACGTGGTGGGACACAGCCTAGGGGGGTCGGTAGCGATCGTTCTGGCCTATGAACGACCCGACCTCGTGGCGCGGTTGGTGGTAGCTGAGCCCAACTTGCTGCCATGGGATGGCGACGTGAGTGTTGGCATAGCGCGGCAAGAGGAAGACGCGTTTGTCGATCACGGCTTCGACGAATTGGTGGCCCGCTCCGATCCCGACTGGGTAGCGACGCTGCGCATGGCCGATCCCTGTGCGTTACACCGCACGGCGGTCGGCCTGTGCCACGGATCCCGCCCGGTGATGCACACGATGTTGTGTTCGCTAGTGATTCCGCGGACGCTTTTGTACGGCTCGAAAAGCACGCCGCCGACCGAATCTCGCCGTCTTCGGGAAGCCGGAGTCTCGCTCATAGAAATCCGGCGAGCTGGCCATATAATGATGAAAGATAATCTAGACGGATTCGTTTCCGCTATTGCTAGAGCATTGGGGGCCTCGGCGGATCCATGACACTAGCTCGCGCGCGGATGCAGGATCTGATGGCGGCAGTCCCACAACTCCGGAAAAAAGCGATACTGCCGGTTACGTTCAAGAAACTCGCCGGTCGTACCACCCGTGCCGCGACTGCGCCCGATCATCCGCTCGGCCAGCGCCTGGTGTTCACTACGCCAGCGTATCCACGCTTCGTCAAAGTCCACCAGCAACTCAGCGACAAGATAAGCCGCATTGTCTTCGGCGGCGTCGAGGTAAACATCGGCAACGCGACGGTATCCTGCCCCTTGGAGTGCCTGCAAAAACGTCTCACGTAAGCTTGCTTCACCCAATGCCGACACGATGTCTGCCCCAAGCTGTCCGCGATCGAATGCGCGCATCATCGCGATGTGCTGCTCGCTGCGAATGCCGCACAGCACCTCAAGATGACGGAACTGGCGCGACTGCGCGCCACTAGCAGGGCCCAGCGCCGCGCGGAACTCGGAGAAGGCAGTTGGCGTCATGCGCTGCAGGGTCCGCATCTGCCCAAGCACGGCCTCCGACACCGAAATCATACGCTTGACGACAAGATTGGCTCGATTCCACTCTCTCGCCACCAAAGCTGACCGTGCGTCACGAACCAGGGCTATAAGCAGCTTGAACCATAATTCAATAGCTTGGTGCGTAATGATGAAATGAAGCTCGTCCGAGCGCGGGGGATCACACTGCGGAGTTTGAAGGGCGAGCAGCTCGTTGAGTCGAAGATAAGATGCATAGGTCAACGGCCTCTTGCGGCCCTGTGGCCCACTTAGCATATATCCCTTTCCTCCGAAATAGCGTTGGTGCACTATCACCACTGTGGTCAACTCGGTTCGTGCAGCCAAATCGCCCCATCACGATAGAACAGGAACAGGGGCCGGGACCTAAGGGGCGCTTGGTCACAATCGCAAAAGGCGGCGTGCCGACCATTCGAGTTGGCGACCTACAGAATCATTTGAATCGCGGGACCACGTACGTCCAGAAGTCCTCCATAGCCTGTAGCACCGTGGCGTTGTCATTGGCGAAAAAGTCAAACCATAACATGAGTCGGTCTTCGGGATGATATCGATCATTAATTTGCGATGCGACGTCGTCTGGATTGCCTACCAGCGCATTAGATTCCGATTTGGCCAGCCTACTTGCGTCCACGGTTCCTTCCATAGCCGTCCAGTAGGCACTTAACGCTTCACGTGCTCGCGACTTTGCTGCTTCCCGCTGTGCTTGCTCGGCAAGTCGCGGATTTCCGTTGACGAACACGAATACAGTCCGTGGCATATAGTCGCGGCACCAGGGACCACCAGCCGGATGGAAATACCGGCGCATGCGGTCGTGTGTCGCTTCAATCACCGAGGACTGGGTAATACTGAGGTTGAACGCCCGCACCGGGGCAAAGGTGTTGAGGTGCTTTTGCAGTTCCGGATCATGCGTTCCAGCTGTCAGCGTCAGCAGCTCACGCCGGTAATCTGACGGAACGATCTTGGTGTACTCATATTCCCATCGACGAGGAACTACAATCTGGTCTCCGCGAACCCCAGCGAGCCTGGCAATGTCACGCCATGTCTCGTGATCGGAGAAGTCACCTGCGCCAAGCGACAACGGGCCGACATCAGAAGAAGTAAGCCCTTCGCCACTTAACAATCGGACGAACGTCTCTGCGGCTTCCCAGAAGATGACCCTTTTGACCTGAGGCCATGCGCGCCGTTCCCATTCTGCGCGTGGCCGGATTCCTGAGGTTGCGTTGACAAAATCGAAACGCCCACCCGCGAAGCCGATATTAATCTTCCGCTGCTCCATCGGATCCAGCCCATGCAACGCTACGGCGGTCGCCACTCGCTCCGCAGCCGCAAGCGGTCCCCCATTGCAGACAACATTCATTATTGCGGAACCAACGGATAGCGTTGTCGTCTGCTCGAAAATCCGGGCCGCAAGCTGACAAGTATCATTGTTGACGCCGATCTCTCCGCGCCATGATGGGATTACCGGATTGGCATGTCGCTGCTGCGCGTCGCTACTGTAGTGGGTCTCGGCTACCCAGACAGTATCAAAGCCCAACTGGTCGGCCAGGGTAACTTGCTCAAAGAACTCTGCGAGGATTAACGACTCAGGCGGCATGCCGTTCGGGCGTGGAGTCTGAGCCAGACTGCAGAACAAATCGAAGATCAATGCGATTCCTTCCGATCGTCATCCAGCAGCAGCTTCATCAATGTTTCGAGACCATTAGCGGTGCCGCCGTTGAAGATGGCTGGCGCCGCAGCGGTCGGCTCATCCGCGGCTGGTCCCGGTGGCGCCGGCGGCGGCGAGCATGGCTTCCAGGTCGAGCTGTCCGGGTTCCTCCCAGCGGGGTAGCTGGGGGATGCGGCGGATCAGCTCGAAGGCCTCCTGGACCATGGGGCCGTGGATGGCGGGGCCGTGGCAGTTGGGCAGTACCTGGATGTCCAGCTCGGCGACGGTGTCGACGTGGGTGTGGAACTTGGCGGTGTCCAGCCACAGATGCCAAGGGTGATTGAGTCGGTTGACCAGCAGCACACCTTCACGCCAGTCGTCGCGGGCTAGCTCGGCGGCGTCTTGTGCGGGGTGGGCGACGTTGGCGCCGAAGGTATCGACGGACCAGTAC
>JALZCN010000228.1 GCA_030863045.1 Actinomycetota bacterium
CGCAGGTCGTCTTCCGCGTGGGTGACATGGCGCAGCGGGCGCACCGGCTGCGCGCCGAGTTCTGCCTCCAGGTCACTGGCACCGTGGCGGTCCGTCCTGAGGGCAACGAGAACCCGGACATCCCCACTGGAAGCATCGAAGTCACCGCCGACGAGCTCACGGTGCTCAGCGAGTCCGCGCCGTTGCCGTTCCCCCTCGACGAGCACATGGAGGCCGGCGAGGAGATTCGGCTGCGGCACCGCTACCTCGATCTGCGCCGTCCCAGCTCGGCTGCTGTGATGCGACTGCGGAGCGACGCCAACCGGATCGCGCGCACCACGCTGCACGACGAACGGTTCGTCGAGGTGGAAACGCCGACGCTGACCCGTTCCACTCCGGAGGGTGCGCGGGACTTCCTGGTGCCGGCGCGGCTACGACCCGGCTGTTGGTACGCACTGCCCCAATCGCCGCAGCTGTTCAAGCAGCTGCTCATGGTCGCCGGTATGGAGAGGTACTACCAGATCGCCCGCTGCTACCGAGATGAGGACTTTCGCGCCGACCGGCAGCCCGAGTTCACCCAGCTCGACATCGAGATGAGTTTCGTCGAGCAGGACGACGTGATCGCATTGGGTGAAAAGGTAATCACCGCCCTGTGGTCGGAGTTGGCCGGGCACCGGATCGAGCGGCCGATCACGCGACTGAGCTACGCCGACGCAATGGCGCGCTACGGCACCGACAAGCCCGACCTCCGCTTCGGACTTGAGCTCACCGAGCTCACCAGTTACTTCATCGACACCCCGTTCCGGGTGTTCCAGGCGTCCTACGTGGGCGCGGTCGTCATGCCCGGCGGGGCGAACCAATCACGTCGGCAGCTGGATGCCTGGCAGGAGTGGGCCAAGCAGCGGGGCTCCAAGGGTCTGGCTTACGTGCTGATCGGCGCGGACGGCGAGCTGTCCGGCCCGGTGTCCCGCAACCTCGGCGAGCACGAGCGGGAGGGCTTGGCCAAAGCGGTAGGCGGCAACCCCGGCGACTGTATCTTCTTCGGCGCCGGCGACGCACGAGATGCGCGTGCGCTGCTGGGTGCCGCCCGGGTGGAGATCGGCAGGCGCTGCGGCCTGATCGACGAGTCGGCCTGGTCGTTCGTCTGGGTGGTCGATGCACCGCTGTTCGAGCCAGCCGAGGGCAGCGGGGACGTCGCGATCGGGCACAGCCGCTGGACCGCCGTGCATCACCCGTTCACCGCTCCCACACCGCAGTGGGCTGACCGGTTCGAGCAGAACCCGGGTGCTGCGCTGGCCCACGCCTACGACCTGGTCTGCAACGGCAACGAGATCGGCGGCGGTTCGACCCGTATCCACCAGGCCGACCTGCAACAGCGAGTGTTCCGGGTGCTGGGAATTTCCGATGACGAGGCGCAGGAGAAGTTCGGCTTCCTGCTGGAGGCCTTCCGCTACGGTCCACCGCCGCATGGGGGGATCGCCTTCGGTTGGGACCGGATCTGCATGCTGCTCGCCGGTGCCGATTCGCTGCGTGAGGTCATCGCCTTTCCCAAATCCGGTGGCGGTTTCGACCCGCTTACCGGTGCCCCGGCGCCCATCACTCCGGAGCAGCGTGCCGAGGCCGGGGTGGATGCGAAGCCCACCGCGAAGGGGTAGTGGGTGCTGCACCTGCGCGTCACGTGCCCGGCAGAGGCGACGGATGCGGTGCTCGACAAGCTGCGCAATGATCCCGGCGCTGTTCATCTCACCGTCCTGCGCGGCGCCGCGGTCGATCCGCCCGGTGACCTGATCGAGGCTGACGTGGCCCGGGAGGCCGCAGACGGCGTGTTGGCCGAGTTACGCACTCTCGGTATCGACCACACCGGTGGGGTCACTCTTGAACTACTGGACACTGTGCTTTCCGATGTCGCGGATGCCGCCGAGGTGGCCGCGCCAGGGGATCCCGCCGACGCGGTGGTATGGGACGAGCTGATCGAGCGCACGGGGGATGATTCCCGGCTGACCGCCACTTACCTGGCTTTTCTCACCTTGGCCTGCCTCATCGCGGTTGTCGGGGTGGTGACCGATTCCCCGATCACGGTGGTAGGTGCCATGGTCGTCGGCCCGGAGTTCGCGCCGCTGGCTGCGACGGCCGTCGGGCTGGTGCTTCGCCGTGGTGACCTTATTCACAGAGCGGCGCTGGCGTTGGGCGTAGGTTTCCCGGTGGCCATGCTTATTGCGGCAGCGGGCGCATTAGTCGGCGAATGGACCGGACTCATCGACGTGGGAGTCGTCGGTGCGCTGAGCCAGGTGGACTTCATCTACCAGGTGGGACCCTTCTCGCTGATCCTCGCACTGTTGGCCGGCGCTGCCGGGATGCTCAGTCTCACGTCGGCGAAGTCGGCTGCCTTGATCGGGGTGTTCATCTCGGTCACGACGGTGCCCGCGGCGGCGTTCGCGGTGGTCGCGGCCACCACGGGTGACTGGCGGACGGCTGGCGAGTCGACCCTGCAGCTGCTGGTGAACCTTGGCGGCATCGTGTTCGCCGGGGCGGTCGTC
>JALZCN010000241.1 GCA_030863045.1 Actinomycetota bacterium
TCTCTCCTTGGTCGTGGGTGGATCCGTATCGGGTGGTTGCCTTCCGGACCTCCTGCCCGGTTGACGACAAAGCTAGAGCCGCGCCGATCGCCGGCCATCGGGGTTGCAGCCGGGTTGTCCGCCGGACGGATACCGGGACTGGCGGGGCGCGCAGGATGCCGATTAGGGGGTTTCCCCGTCCGTTGGCGCCTCGGGAGCCAGGGTAGGTTGCTGCCTGATGCAGCCAGACCGTGACGTTCACCACCCGTCCGAACCACCGGCACGTCCGAGCCTCGCGACCCGAGCGAGGCCCTCGGCGCTTGCCGAACGGCCTCGACCAGGCATCATCGACGTCTCCTACTGGTTGTGGATTGGGGCCTGCCTGGTCGGCGTGATCACTGCGGCCGCAACCCTGCGCTACTTCGGCGAACTGCAGGCCACCGTGCTGCCGGTCGTCGAGCAACAGTTTCCGAACGAGACACCGGCGACCCGCGAGCAGGTGGCGACCGCCACTGTGGCGACCCTGATCGGTGCCGGCGTCGCGCTCATGCTGGCCCAGATGATATTGGCGATCGCGATGCGCTCGGGACGCGGCTGGACCCGATTCGCGCTCGTCGGGCTCACCCTCTGCGGCGCCCTCTACACCGTTGCCGTGGCTGGCGCTGTCCCGATTACCACCAATACCGGCATCCTGACCACCATCGCTCTGATGCTCATCGCCACAGTCCCGATGTTCCTCCCCCCCGCGCGGGCCTGGTTCGAGCACCACCGTCTGCGACGATCTTGACGTTGTGGTCGCATTCGGCTGCCCTGGCCAGCCATAGGGTCAAGATCGTCACGGGAGTTAGGCGCCGAAGGAGTGCTCGACAACGGCGCGGGCTCTGCGGGTAATGCGGCGGTAGTGGTCGACCACCTGGCCGGGGTCGTCATCCGCGGCGTAGCCCAGGGCTCTGGCCACGGCGGCCAGGTCCCGGCCGGAGGTGGGCAGCTGGTCGACCTGCTTGCCGCGTACCAGGGTGAGCACGTTGCGGGTCTTGGTGGCAAGCTGCCAGGCCGCCTGCAGCACCTTCGCGTCGGTGTTGGGAAGCAGCCCGGCGTCAGCAGCAGCCTGCAAGGCGGTTCCGGTGGACGGGGTGCGCAGTGCCGGCACTTCATGCGCGTGCTGCAACTGCAGCAGCTGGATGGTCCACTCCACATCGGCCAACCCGCCGCGGCCGAGTTTCGTGTGGGTGGTCGGATCGGCGCCGCGAGGTAGTCGCTCGGAGTCGACTCTGGCTTTCAGCCGACGGATCTCGGTGGCTTGGGACGCCGTCAGCCCGCCGGCAGGGTAACGCACCGGATCGATCATCGAGATGAACCGCTCCCCCAGCGCCGCATCACCGGCCAGCGGGGCGGCTCGCAGCAACGCCTGCGCCTCCCAGGTCTGAGCCCACTGGGTGTAGTACGCCTGGTAGGACGCCAGAGTGCGAACCAGCGGGCCCGAGCGTCCCTCCGGTCGCAGCCCGGTATCGATCACCAGGGGCGGATCCTGGCTGGGAGAGCCGAGCAGCTTAGTCACCGACTCGGCGACTGAGGAGGCGAACCGCACCGCGTCAGTCTCAGTGTCCTCGCCGCGCTGACCGTCCGGCAACGGCTCACACACGAACAGCACATCGGCGTCGGAGCTGTAGCCCAGCTCTGCGCCCCCCAGCCGGCCCATCCCGATCACCGCGATCCGGGCCGGCTCGACCTGCCTGCGTTCGATCTCAGCGCGCAGAGCGACGTCCAGCGCCGTGGCCAGCGCTGCGGTCCACACCGAGGACAGCGCGGCGCACACCGCGTCGACTTCGAGCAGTCCGAGCAGGTCGGCACAGGCGATGCGGAACAGCTCATGGCGGCGCAGCGCCCGGGCAGCCGTCACTGCGGCACCGGGGTCACGGTGACGGCATGCGGTGGAGCGCAGCGACATCGCCACCTCCGCCGGGTCCTTACCAGCCATCTCGTCCGGGTCGGCCAGTAGCTGCAGCGCCTCTGGCGCCCGGACCAGCAGATCGGCCACCATCCGGGAGGTGCCAAGCAGAGCCATCAGCCGCTGCGCCACCGCCCCCTCGTCGCGCAGGAGCCGCAGGTACCAGGGGGTATCGTGGAGCGCCTCGGATACCCGCCGGTAGGCGGCCAGCCCGCGATCGGGGTCTGGGGTGTCGGCGAGGAGCTCCAGCAGGACGGGTAGCAGCGCGGACTGGATCGCCGCGCGCCGCGAAACACCCTCGGTGAGCGCGCGCAGGTGGCCCAGGGCTCCCTGCGGGGAGGCGTATCCCAGTGCGGCCAGCCGCGCCTTTGCCGAGGCCTCGGTCAGCCGGTAGGCCTCGGTGGGCACCTTGGCCACGGCCTCCAGCAACGGCCGGTAGAACAGCTTCTGGTGCAGCCGGCGTGCCCGGTGCGACTGTCGGGTGTACTCCACGCGCAGTACCCCGAGAGCGTCGCGGGTCCCGTCCGGTCGCATCCCCGCGGCCCGGGCCAACCACCGCCACGTCACGGTGTCATCCTCTGCGGGAAGCAGGTGGGTGCGGCGAAGTTTCTGCAGCTGCAAGCGGTGTTCTAGCAGGCGCAAGAACCGGTAAGAGGCCGCGAGGTTCGCAGCGTCGTCCCGGCCGACGTACCCGCCTGCGCCCAGGGCGGCCAGCGCCGACACGGTGGACGCGACTCGCAGCGATTCGTCGGTGCGGCCATGCACCATCTGCAGCAGCTGCACGGCGAACTCCACGTCGCGCAGACCGCCGTGGCCCAGCTTGAGTTCCCGGTCCGCCAGCTCGGCGGAAATGTGGTCGGCGACCCGGCGGCGCATCGCCTGAACCTCGGGCACGAAGTTCTCCCGGTCCGCGGCGGTCCACACCATGGGTGCCACGGCCGCCAGGTAGCGGGCGCCGAGCTCGGCGTCACCAGCGATGGGGCGAGCCTTGAGCAGCGCCTGGAACTCCCAGGTCTTGGCCCACCGGCGGTAGTAGGACAGGTGTCCATCCAGCGTGCGGACCAGTGCACCGGCTTTGCCCTCCGGGCGCAGGGCCGCGTCCACCTCGAAGCACACCGACGCCAGCTGCATCATCGCCGAGGCCAGCTTGGTGGCGGCACCCAACTCGTCCTCGGGGCCCCCGACGAAGATCACGTCGACGTCGGAGACGTAGTTCAGCTCGGCGCCACCACACTTGCCCATCCCGATCACCGCGAGCCGCGGTGGCGTCCCGTCCGGCCCGACCACCTGAGTCACCGCGACGGCCAATGCGGCCCGCAACGCGCCCGCGGCCAGCTCGGAGAGCGCCTCACCGACCTGCTCGAAGGGCACCACCGGCAGGCGAGGCTCCACCACAGCTGCCACATCGGCGGCGGCCAGCTCAGCGATCAGGTCGCGGTAGGTGTCCCGCAGCGCCCGTTGGGCCTTCATTCCGGTCAGCGATGCCCGCGTCCCCTGCTCGGTACCCGGTGATGGGCCGGTGGGATCCGCTCCCACCGCGGTGAGCAGGCGCTGCACAGACCGGCCCGCCCAGTCCTCCTGGTCCGCGTCTGACGTGGCTACCCGTCGCCAGCGCTCCGGCTTGGCGACCAGGTGGTCCCCGAGTGCGGTCGAGGAGCCGAGCACGCCGAGCAGCCGCCCACGCACCCCGGGGTCCTGGCACAACATCCCGTTCAGCTCGGCCCACCCGTCCCCGATGGCATTGGCCAGCCTGGTGAGCGTGCGTAGCGCCAGGTTCGGGTCGGGCGCCCGGGACAGCGCCCATACCGCGTGCTCCGCACCCTCGTGGATCTGCCCGTCACGCCACCAACCCAACCGCGCCAAAGAGCCCGCGGCGCCGTCGTCGGTGAACCCTTGCCGCGCTAGGGACAGCGCCTGTC
>JALZCN010000269.1 GCA_030863045.1 Actinomycetota bacterium
GCCGCCCGACGGCCACGCCCCCGAACTGCTCCTCCTCGCCGCTGCCGGCTACCTCACCGCAGCCGCCATATACCCCCTGATCGATCGCTTCCCTGTGTCTGCGCAAGACTCAGTCGAGTAGGGACCAGGGGGAGTCGGGAAGGGCGGCCAGTTGCGGGATCTGGAGGGCCGCCCAAGGGCTGATCGCCCAGGGAGCGGCGGCTGCCAGGGCCACCACGTCGGACCAGGGTGCCCACCGGTATTCGAGCACCTCGGCAGGATCGGGTTGCGGGTGACCGTCGGTGCAGCCCACCAGCACCGGGCAGAACTCGTTTTCCACCACGCCGTCGGGCGCCGCGGCGCGGTAACCGAACTCGGGCAGCACCACCACCGAGCGGGTCAGCTGCAGGCCCAGCTCTTCCCGCAACCGCCGGGCGGCCGCCTGGGTGGCCGGCTCGTCAGGCAGCGGGTGCCCGCAACAGGTGTTGGTCCACACCCCCGGCCAGGTCCGTTTGGTGGTAGCGCGGCGGGTTATCAGCACCCGGCCGGAGCCGTCGAAGATGTAGCACGAGAACGCCAGGTGCAGCGGCGTCGCCGCATGATGGACCTGCCACTTCGGCAGCTGCCCGATCGGCCGGCGCTGTTCGTCGAGCAGGACGACCGGAGCGTCGTCAGGATGCACAGCTGCCCACGCTACCTGCGGTGCGACCTCAGAAAGGCGGCACTCGAGTCAGCGACCCATCAGTCCGCCGAGCAACCCACCAGGACCGGATTGGTCACCGCTGCCGGTACCACTCATCATGCTGGTCGGCAATTCCTCCGAGGGCTGCACGATGACGAAACCCTGGCCGGCGAAGCTCATGGTGAACGCCTCTCCGGTACTGCGTCCCAGCAGCGTGCCCAGCCCCAGCTGGTCAGCCCGATGGAACCCCGTCTGCAGTGCCGCGGACCAGGCGATCGCCGCCTGCGGGTCGGCGTAGGTGGGCTGGTCGACATTGAGCACCACCGGCGCGCCTTTGGCGGTGATCGCGATCCGGCCCTGCCCGCTGAACACGCAGTTGTACAACCCCGCGGAGGAGTACATGCCCACGCCCTCCACCCGGCGGATGTCGTAGCTCAGGGTGGGCTCGAAGGCCAGCACGTTCTTGCCGTTCACGGTCAACCCGTCGTGCGGACCTTCCAGGTCGATCAGATGCACATCCGCGGCGGTGTCGGCGAGGAACACGTCGCCTCGGCCGGAGGCCTTCATCAGCGGGACGCCCTCACCGGTCAGCTGCTGCTTGAGAAACTTGCCGATCCCGCCCGAACCCAGCGCCTTGAACTGCACCTGGCCCTGGTAGGCGACCATCGAACCCCGTCGAGCCAGCACCTCGCCATCCAGCGCGATCTTGAGCATCTTGGAGTTCTGCAGCACCATGCCTGGCTGGGCGGCGCCGGCCTCCTGGTGACTTGGGGAGAAGAGATCACTACGCATCCGGGACGTCCTTCCGGTATCGGGCACGGGTGTACCACCGACGCTACGTCAACTCAGAGCCGGTTGCTGTTGTCCCGATTACGCCTACCAGCGCGAGCTGGCTAGCCACGGGCGGCGATGGCCAGAGCAGCGACCGAGGCCTGCAGAAAGCCTTACTTCCGAAGGTTGTCCCGCGCCCAGCGGTACAGCTCGGCCTCGGCCTCCTCGCGGGACAGCGGGCCCCGGTCCAAGCGGACCTCCTTGAGGTGCCGCCACGCGCGGCCGACGTCTGGACCCGGCCTCAGCCCGAGCAACTCCATGATCGCGTTACCGTCCAGGTCCGGGCGCACCGCGGCCAAGTCTTCCTCGGCGCGAATCCGCTCAATGCGCGCCTCGAGATCATCATAGCTGCGCTGCAGCGCGATCGCCTTGCGACGGTTGCGGGTGGTGCAGTCGGCACGGACGAGCTTATGCAGCCGCGGCAGCAGGTCACCGGCATCGGTGACGTAACGGCGCACCGCCGAATCGGTCCACTCGCCGCCGCCGTAACCGTGAAACCGCAGGTGCAGGAACACCAGCTGGGCGACGTCCTCGACGACGTGTGTGGGGTACCGCAAGGCACGCAACCGCTTGCGGGTCATCTTCGCGCCGACGACCTCGTGGTGGTGGAAACTGACCCCACCGCCGGGCTCGTGGCGGCGGGTGGCCGGCTTGCCGATGTCGTGCAACAACGCGGCCAACCGCAGCACCAGATCGGGTTCGCCGTCCTCGAGTACGATCGCCTGGTCGAGCACCGTCAACGAATGCGTGTAGACGTCCTTGTGCTGGTGGTGCTCGTCGATCTCCAGGCGCATCGCGGGTACCTCGGGCAGCACATAGCCGGCCAGCCCGGTGTCCACCATCAGCTCAACGCCGGCCCGCGGGTTCGCTCCAAGCATCAGTTTGGACAGCTCCGCGGCCACCCGCTCGACCGTGATGCGACGGATCTCGCCCGCCATCGCTTCCAACGCCGCCCTGACCCGCGGGGCGAGGGTGAAGCCGAGCTGGGAGACGAACCGCGCTGCCCGCAGCATCCGCAGCGGGTCGTCGGCGAAGGACTCCTCCGGCGTGGCGGGAGTATCCAACTCACGGCGAGCCAGTGCAGCCATCCCGCCGTGCGGGTCGACGAACCGGCCCGCGCCCGGGGCGCCGCGCAGTGGCAGCTGGACGGCCATGGCGTTGACGGTGAAGTCGCGCCGGCCCAGGTCCTCCTCGACGGTGTCACCGAAGACCACGTCGGGATTGCGGGACACCCGGTCGTAGCGGTCGGCCCGGTAGGTGGTGATCTCGCACCGGATGCCGGCCTTGGCCGCGCCTACCGTGCCGAAGGCGATCCCGGTGTCCCACACGGCGTCCGCCCAGCCCTGCAGGATCGCTTGGATGGCGTCCGGTCGCGCGTCGGTGGCGAAGTCCAGGTCGCTGCCCAGCCGGCCGAGCAGCGCGTCGCGGACGCTGCCACCCACCAGATACAGCGAATGACCGGCCGCGATGAACCGCGCGGCCAGCTCGTCGGCGACCGGGGCGATCCGGAGCAGCTCCACCACGGCATTCTGCTGCGCCCGGCTCGCAGCCGGGACCCGATTTCCTAGCGCGGAAGGCGAAGGCGACACGGGATGCGAGGGTAACGGTCCCGCCCGTGTGCGATCAGGTGCACGTTCTGAGAATTCCGGAACATCGCCTAGCTCACCACCACGAGGGTGACCACGATCCACTCTGCCGTCGCAATGCTGTCACCCGGTGGGGCCACCGCGACCTGCGACCGCACGGTCGCGACTCATCGGGCAACGAAGGCCTCCACAGCAGCGCACCCATGGGCTGCGCGGGTTGCGCAGATACCATCGGCGTCATGCCCCCGCCGCCTAGC
>JALZCN010000277.1 GCA_030863045.1 Actinomycetota bacterium
GCGAGATCAGCCACCTGGAAACGGAGCTTCGCAAGTGAAGTCGAGGGCTTGCAGCGGAGGCTGACGCCCGGCGCGCTTTAGCCTGTTCATTGCTCGGTTGGGGGATCCAATCAACGAGCGGGGCCGAAGTGCATTCCGCCGCCGACCTGACGACGGCAATGGCCTGGGCTCGAACTCAACTTTCTCGACAATGAAGCTCGATGGCGACGCCGTCGTCGGGCGTACGGATGAACTCGTCGGCGTTACCCGCTTGACGGACGCGGAATCTGCGAGCGTGCTCGGTCGGACCACCCGGCACGCCACCCTCTCTTGCCGAATGAAGATGAAGCGGGCTGCTCTGGGCAGTGGTGGGTACACCGGCCTTCCACGGCGTTCCGGCAGGAGCGCAGCCGCCTCAGTGACGATCGCCACCGGGACAGTCAGCAGGCGGCACGCCGGGCCGCTAGTCTGGGTGAGCGAGGTGTGGACGAGGGAGGCCACCCGTGGCCGACGCCATGAACCGAGTATCCGCCGAGGCGGATTTCGTGGTGGTGGCCAACCGGCTGCCGATGGACCTGGAACGCCTGCCCGATGGCACGAATCGGTGGAAGCCCAGCCCCGGCGGGCTCGTCACCGCGCTGGAACCGTTCCTGCGCTCACGCTGCGGCGCGTGGGTTGGCTGGCCGGGTGTTCCCGATGTCGAGATGGAGCCAATCGCCGATGGCGACATCTTCTTACATCCGGTGATGCTGTCAGAAGCGGAGATCACCGCCTACTACGAAGGCTTCTCCAACGCAACGCTGTGGCCGCTCTACCACGATGTGGTCGTTCCGCCGGTATTCGACCGGAACTGGTGGAACACCTATGTAGAGGTCAACGAGCGATTCGCCGCGGCCACCGCCAAGGTCGCAACCGATGGCGCCACCGTGTGGGTGCAGGACTACCAGCTGCAGCTGGTGCCCCAGATACTCCGTGAACTTCGACCAGGGCTGCGGATCGGGTTCTTCTTACACATCCCGTTTCCGCCAGTGGAGCTTTTCATGCAACTGCCCTGGCGTACTGAGCTGATCCGCGGCTTGCTCGGCGCTGACCTGATTGGGTTTCACCTGCCCGGTGGCGCGCAGAACTTCTTGTTACTGGCGCGCAAGCTGGCCGGCGCGTCGGTGACCAAGGGTGCGGCCGGCGTGGGCACCAAGCTCGGCCAGGTCGTGGTCGGCGACCGTACCGTCCAGGTCGGCGCCTTCCCTATCTCCATCGACTCCACCGCGGTGGACAAGCTCGCCCGCGACCCAGCGATCCGCCAGCGCGCCGCAGAGATCCGTCATGAGCTGGGCAATCCAGCAACCGTCCTGCTCGGCGTGGACCGCCTGGATTACACCAAGGGCATCGACGTCCGGCTGCGCGCGCTGGGAGAGCTGTATGCCGAGAACAGAATCTCGGCCGATGACGTCGTCATGGTGCAGCTGGCCACGCCCTCACGCGAACAAGTCGAGCACTACCAGCGTATGCGCATAGACATCGAGCAAGCCGTCAGCTGGATCAACGGCGAGTTCGGCCAGGTGGGCCGCCCCGCCGTGCACTACCTGCACCAGTCGGTCCCCCGCAAGGAGTTGATCGCCCTGTTCCTAGCCGCCGACGTCATGCTCGTCACTCCGGTACGGGACGGCATGAACCTCGTGGCCAAGGAGTATGTGGCTTGCCGGCACGACCTGAGCGGAGCCCTGGTCCTGTCTGAATTTGCTGGCGCGGCGGCAGAGCTCACCAGCGCCTTCTTGGTCAATCCTCATGACCTTGACGGCATCAAGAATGCCATCGAGCAGGCCATCAACATCGACCCGGAGGAGGGCCGCAGGCGGATGCGGGTGCTACGCAGGCAGGTGATGACTCACGACGTGCAGCGCTGGGCGCGTTCATTTCTCGCCGCCCTCGGCGACAAGTGAGCCATTTGATCGCGTGGCGCACTTCCGTTAGTTCGGCCGTGGGGAGACCGGTGTCGACGCCATGCGCGGCAGCCGACTCCCGCAGCTCGGGCCACACGGTGGGCTCGAGGCGATGGACTGTCTCGGTCACGAGCAGCAGGATCCCCGTGTGCCTACTCACGTCGCGCTGCTACGTGGTGTCAACGTTGGCGGCCACAACCGGATCGCCATGGCCGACTTGCGCGCGGTCGTCGCCTCCCTTGGGTACACCGAGGTGGCGACCTATATCCAGAGCGGCAATGTGGTGTTCAGCAGCACACAGACCGACACCACGGCGCTTGCCGCCGCTGTCGAGCACGCCATCGCCCAGTCCCTCAGCGTGCACCCCAGAGTGGTGGTGCTGTCGCGTGATGAGCTGTCCCAGGTAGTCGCGGACAATCCCTATCCCGGCGAGACCAACCCCAAACACCTGCACGTCGCGTTCAGCAGCGAGCGGATCGGACCCGACGAGCTTGCCGCCATCGCCATCGCTCAGCAACGCGCCATGGACAAGGGCAGCCGCGACGAAGCAACGGTGGTCGGCCGCACCCTGTTCCTGCACACGCCAGACGGCATCGGACGAAGCGAGCTGGCCGCACTGCTCTCCCGAACCTCGGGCCCACTGGCTGCCACCGGGTCAGCCACGGTCCGCAACTGGGCCACCGTGACGAAGTTACTGGCCATGTGCCAGGCCTGACCGGCGACCGATCGGCGGTGGCCGCAGCAGCCACCCTGCTGGGTGCGTGGGCCGAGGTCAGACCGGTGATCGCACCGTGGTCGCGGAAAGGTTCCAGTAAACGATCACCGGGCGGTCGTGTTCGTAACCAAGCCCGGATATCGATCCGGCGGACAGGGCCAGCAGCGCACCAGCCTGCGGCTCCAACCCGAGCCAGCGAGCGGCCAATACCCGAAGATTATGCCCATGCCCGACGAGCGCGACGTCCTGGCCCGCCTGCAACGTGGGCCGGACCCGGGCCAGCACCCGGTCCGCCCGTTGCGCAACCTGCTCAGGCGTCTCGCCAGGGGTTGCTCCGGCCGGTACCGGATCTGTCCAGATCTGCCAGGGTCGGCCCAGCTCGGCGCTGATCTCGGGGGTCGTCCGTCCCTCGTATCCGCCGTAATCCCATTCGGCGAGGTCGGGCTTCACGTCGGGGTCCGGCCAACCCAGCAGTTCGGCGGTTCGCCTGGCGCGCAGCCGCGGGCTGGTCAATACCAGCCCGAACCGGTGGCCGTCGAGCAACGGTCGCAGCTGTGCAACCTGATTTTCCCCGTTGGGCGTCAGCGGGATGTCGGTGACTCCGGTGTGCTGTCCGCTCGCACTCCACTCGGTCTCGCCGTGTCTGACCAGCAC
>JALZCN010000290.1 GCA_030863045.1 Actinomycetota bacterium
CGTTCACCCAGAACACACCGCGCCAGCTGGTCAGCGCAGCCAGCGCGGCGCCATACAGCGGGCCCAGCACACTACCCAGCTCCTGGGCAGCGCCCAGTGCACCCAACGCGGTGGACCGGCCACGACCCGGCCACAGGTCAGCGGTCAGCGCCATGGACACCGGCAGCAACGCGCCACCGGCGATGCCTTGCAGGGTCCGTCCCGCCACGAGCACCGGCAGCGTGGTGGCGACCGCGGTGATCACTGACGCGGCGGCGAAGGTGATCAGGCAAGCGTGCAGCAGCGCCCGCCGGCCGTAGCGGTCGGATGCTTGACCCAGCAGCGGCATCGCCGCGACATAGCCCAGCAGGAAGCCGGTGACGATCGGGGTGGCCCGCTCCAGGCGGTTCAGCGGTACCTGCAAGTCACGGATGATGTCGACCAGCAGGCTGACCACGACATAGGCGTCCAACGCGGCCAGCAGGGTCACCAGCGCGCCGGCGCTCAGGGCCAGCCCGCGACGGCGGACCAGGTTAGCCGTCGTGTTCATGGGAGAGCGGGCCGGGATCAGACGGGCGGGGTGATCTCGACCGGGGCGTCGAACTCGGAGAAGCGGACGGTGATCGTGCCGTCAGTCGCCGGGAATTGAGCCTGCACAAGCCGGGAACCTTCGACGGCCACCCAGACGTCACCGGTCTTGTTCTGGGGGGCCCCCGGAATGAGCGTGCCAAGCGGATGTGCCGGGAAGTTCACCTTCAAGTGGTAGCTGTCCACACCATTGATCTGCTCGCGATTTTCGGTGGTGGCTCCCGTCCCGCTAGCGAGTACCGCCGCGACGCCCCGGTCCGGATCCAGGATCAACGAAGGGTCATACACAGCACCGGCGAAGGACAACGGCAATTTCTGCACGGGGCCGGTGGGCAGACGCAGGTACAGCGTGTCGCCGAGGATCACGAATTCCAGCTCGACGAGCTGGCCGCCTTGGTTCACCTTTGCGGTGCCCTTAGCCGACCCGTCCCGTTTGAGCCGACCGTCGGCTGACTGCAGCGGCACTGTCGGGACTTTGTCCTGAACGTCGATGGTGAAATGAGTGGTGGTCACCGTCCGCATCGCCTTGGCTGAGTCAGCGAGCAGCGCGGTGCCGTCGGGCAGGGTGGCTTTCAGCTCACCGGTCCCGGTGCAGGACGTGACCAGCGGGAAGATCAGTGACATCAGCAGGGCGGCGAACAGGGCGACGAGGCGCATCCTGGCATCCTAGGGGGCGGAATACAGCGCCGTCACGGGCTGTCGTCTACCCTGCGCGCATGGACCGCCAGCAGGAGTTCGTGCTGCGCACGCTGGAAGAACGTGACATCCGCTTCGTCCGGTTGTGGTTCACCGACGTGTTGGGCTACCTCAAGTCGGTGTCCGTGGCGCCGGCCGAGCTGGAAGGAGCCTTCGCCGACGGCATCGGCTTCGACGGCTCCGCCATCCAGGGTTTCGCCCGGGCCTACGAATCCGACATGATCGCCAAGCCGGATCCCGCCACCTTCCAGGTGCTGCCCTGGGAGAACCCCAAAGGCGAGCACTACTCGGCCCGGATGTTCTGTGACATCACGATGCCCGATGGGTCGCCGTCGTGGGCAGATCCGCGGCACGTGCTGACCCGGGCACTGTCCAGCGCAGCGGAAGGTGGCTTCACCTGCTACGTGCACCCCGAGATCGAGTTCTACCTGCTGCGTGACCTGCCTGACAATGGCTCCGAGCCGGTACCTGCCGACTCCGGAGGTTACTTCGACCAGGCCAGTCACGACGCCGCTCCGCACTTCCGCCGGCACACCATCGAGGCGCTGGAGCAGATGGGCATCTCGGTGGAGTTCAGCCACCATGAGGGCGCGCCTGGCCAGCAGGAGATCGACCTGCGATACGCCGATGCGCTGACCATGGCCGACAACATCATGACCTTCCGGTACGTGGTGAAGGAGGTCGCGATCACCCAAGGCGTGCGCGCCTCCTTCATGCCCAAGCCCTACACCGCCCAACCCGGGTCGGCCATGCACACCCACATGAGCCTGTTCGAGGGCGACCGCAACGCCTTCCACGACGACAACGACCCCTACGAGCTCTCCAGCACCGGCCGAGCCTTCGTCGCCGGGGTGCTGACCCATGCCCGAGAGATCACCGCGGTGACCAACCAGTGGGTGAACTCCTACAAACGGCTGATCATCGGTGGAGAGGCACCCACCGCGGTGTGTTGGGGGCACGCGAACCGCTCGGCGCTGGTGCGGGTGCCGATGTACTCACCGGGCAAGGCATCCAGCCGGCGGGTGGAGATCCGCACCCCGGACTCGGCATGCAACCCATACCTCGCCTACGCGGTGATCCTCGCCGCCGGGTTGCGGGGCGTGCAGCAGGGTTACGAGCTGCCGCCCCCCGCCGAGGACGACGTGTGGTCGCTGTCCGAGCGTGAGCGCCGGGCGGCGGGCTACGCGCCGCTGCCGCAGAACCTTTCCGAGGCGCTGGTCGAGATGGAGAACTCCGAGCTGGTCGCCGAAGCACTCGGAGAACACGTATTCGACTTCTTCCTGCGCAACAAGCGCGCCGAGTGGGACCACTATCGACGTCACGTCACCCCGTACGAGCTGCGCACGTACCTGCCGGTGCTGTAATTCGATCGACGCGCCGAACCGGCCTGGACCACGATGGCGAATGGCCGTTCGGTTGCACTACGACGTCGCCGAATTCACCGCCCTGACTCGGCCGCTGCTGGAGGCCGATCCAGTCCGTCACACCATCGCATTGACAGCGCTCACCCGGCTGTCGCGGGTACCCGACCCTGGTGCGGAGCCCCCGGTGCTGGTCAGCATCCACCGCGAGGGTGTACTGGTGGGTGCGGCGGTGTGCACCCCGCCGTACCCCTTGATCGCCGGCGGACTTCCTGCCGAATGCGCTGCTGGAGTGGCCGACATGCTGGGGCTCAGGTATCCGGAATTGCCCGGCGTCATCGGGCCGCGGCGTGAGGCGGAGCCGTTCGCGCGGTGCTGGTCGGCGCGCACCGGTGCCTCGGTGCAGAAATGGATGGCGCAGCGGCTATTCGCGCTGAGACGGCTCAGCCTGCCGGACGGTGTGCCGGGTGCGGTACGGCGAGCCGACGCCAGCGACCTCGAGCTGCTGGCGCGGTGGCGGGAGGAGTTCGCCGACGAAGCCACTGGTGGCATGCGCGGCCACGGCACCGCCCTGCAACAGGTCAAGGACAGTCTGGCGGTGGGCGACGCGGCGCTGCTGTGGGAGGTCGGTGGGCAGCCGGTGGCTTGGGCATCGGCCAGTGCCCCGGCGGCCGGTATGTCCCGGATCGGGCCGGTGTACACGCCGCTGCCGTACCGCGGGAGCGGGTACGGGAGCGCGGTAACCGCGGCCGCCGCAGGTTGGGCACGGCAAGCCGGCGCGAAACATGTGGTGCTGTTCACCCCAAAGGGTTGCGAGTCGTCGAGTGCCTCGCCCTACGACCTGGCCAACCCGATCAGCAACCTGATCTACCCAC
Source organism: Actinomycetota bacterium (assembly GCA_030863045.1). Lineage (GTDB taxonomy): Bacteria > Actinomycetota > Actinomycetes > Mycobacteriales > Pseudonocardiaceae. The sequence continues at coordinate 3,500 of JALZCN010000290.1, forward strand.
GGATCGGCTTCCGCCCCGTGCACGACGCCGTAGAGCTCGTCTTCACCCCAGCCCCGTGACCGCCATCTGGGACAGAACGCAGTAATAGGTGCCCGGATAACTGCAATCTGTCCCCAGAACGCGGGCTAGCCTGGCGAGGGTGACGCGGCTGCTTGTGGTGCAACCTTCTGATGCCGATCCGGTGGAGCGGTTGGGGGATTGGCTCGCTGGCGCGGGGGCGGACCTCGTCGTGTGTCGGCCGGCGACCGACAACCTTCCCGAAAGCCTCGACGGCGTCGACGGGGTGGTCTGCATGGGTGGTGCGATGGGGGCGCACGACGACGCCGAACACCCGTGGCTTGCAGCGCTGCGATGGTTGCTCGCCGACGCGGTCACCCGACGGCTGCCGGTGCTCGGCGTCTGCCTCGGTGGCCAGCTGCTGGCAGCGGCCACCGGCGGTGGAGTCCGGCGGGCGGCGCGCGGCCCCGAGGCCGGCACCCAGCTCATCGCCAAGCGGGACGTGGCGGCGCAGGACCCGCTGTTCGCACCGTTGCCGCTGACCCCCGACGTCATCCAGTTCCACCAGGACGAGATTCACCGGCTGCCGCCGGGCGCTACCCTGCTGGCGTCCTCCCCGCGGTGCGCGAACCAGGCATTCCGGGTCGGCGCTGCCGCCTACGGTCTGCAGTGTCACATCGAGACCTCGCCGGCCATGGTGCTGTCCTGGGCTCGCCGTGACTCAGCGACGGCCCGGGCATTCCCGCCTGCCCAGCTCGACCCCGTTCATCTCGAGCAGGTGCACACCGCCATCGCGGAAGCATGGCAATCGGTGGCGGTCCGGTTCGTCGCCCTGGCTGCCGGCGAGCTCGCCCTGGCTGCCGGGGGAGGAGTCCGCTCGGTTCTCCCGCTGCTCGGCCACTAGCGTCTGGTCTGTGGCCACCGACGGCAGGCGCACCGCGCTGTCCCTAGCGCGGCTAGGGTTC
>JALZCN010000350.1 GCA_030863045.1 Actinomycetota bacterium
GCTGACGCCATTGGTGGCGCTGATCCTGCTGCTCGGGTTCTTCCCGCAGCCGGTGTTGGATGTGATCAACCCGTCGGTCGGGGCCACGCTCACTGAAGTCGGGCTGAGCGACCCGGTCGTCGGGCAGGGAGGCAACTGAGGTGCTCGACCGTGACTTTCTGGGGCAATTCCTCATGCAGGCCCAGCAGCTGCAGGCGCCTGCGGTCGACTACGGGGCGATCGCCCCGATGCTGGTGGTGCTCGGGGCGGCCTGCGTCTCGGTGCTGGTGGAGGCGTTCGTGCCGCGCACCCGCCGGTGGTCGGCGCAGGTCGGGCTGACCCTGCTCGCGCTGGGAGCAGCGGGTGCGGCGCTGGGCTTGCACCTGTACTCGTTCTCCCGCGGTCGGAGCGACGTGGTGACGCTGGCCGGGACGGTGGCCGTCGATGGCCCCGCCCTGTTCCTGTGGGGCACGTTGCTGACCCTGGGTCTGGCAGCGATGCTGCTCATCGCGGACCGGACGGTCGAGCCCGGGGGAGCGTTCACAGCCGATGCCGCAGTGCGTCCGGGCACTGCGCAAGATCGCGCGCAGGCGGCCGGCGCCCCGACGGCCACCGTGACGGAAACCACGATGCAGACCGAGGTTTTCCCGCTGTTCTTGTTCTCCCTCGGCGGGATGATGGTGTTCGTTGCAGCCAACGACCTGCTCACGATGTTCATCGCACTGGAGGTGCTCAGCCTGCCGCTGTACCTGATGTGCGGGATGGCCCGGCGCCGCCGCCTGCTGTCCCAGGAGGCGGCCGTCAAGTACTTCCTGCTGGGAGCGTTCTCCTCGGCGTTTTTCCTCTACGGTGTGGCGCTGCTGTACGGCTACGCGGGCTCGGTGAGCCTGTCCCGGATCGCCGAGGCGTCGGTGGGCACTGACCGGTCGGACACGCTGCTGTTCGGCGGCTTGGCGCTGCTGGTGATCGGGCTGCTGTTCAAGGGCTCGGTGGGGCCGTTCCACACCTGGACTCCGGACGTCTACCAGGGCGCGCCGACACCGGTGACCGCGTTCATGGCGGCCTGCACCAAAGTGGCTGCCTTCGGCGCCATCCTGCGGGTCCTGACGGTGGCGTTCGAGGGCACCCGTTGGGAGTGGCGCGGTCTGCTGTGGGGCGTCGCGATCGTGTCGATGGTGATCGGTGCGGTGCTCGGCCTGACCCAGACCGACATCAAACGCATGATTGCCTATTCATCGGTAGCGCACGCCGGGTTCCTGCTGGTCGGGGCGATCGCACTGACCGAGGCGGGCCTATCCGGCACGATGTTCTACCTGCTTGCCTACGGGTTCACCACGCTGGCTGCGTTCGGCGTGATCACGTTGGTCCGCGACGCCAACGGTGAGGCCACTCATCTGTCCCAGTGGGCCGGTCTGGCAAAGCGTTCACCGTTGACCGCCGCGGTGTTCGCTTTCTTGCTCTTCGCGCTCGCCGGTATCCCGCTGACCAGCGGGTTCACCGGAAAGTTCGCGGTGTTCAGCGCCGCCCTGGCCGACGGGATGGCACCGTTGGTGCTGGTGGCGCTCGTGGCCAGCGCGGTGGCCGCGTTCTTCTATGTCCGCGTGGTGGTGCTCATGTACTTCAGCGAACCCGCCGCTGACGGACCGACGGTGAGCGTACCCGGGGCTTTCACCACCGCCGCGATCACACTCGGCGTGGTGATCACTCTGCTGCTGGGGGTGCTGCCCACCTTCGCCCTGGACTGGGCCGCGCTCGGCGTGTTCACCTCCTGATCCGGTGATGAGCAGATCGACATCTGAGCAGGTCGCCGGCCTAGAGCTGGCCGATCCGGGGCTACGCGCGCTCCTGGAAGAGGGCTTGGCTCAAGTGGAGGAGCTGCTGCACCGGGAGGTGCAAAGCGAGTTTCGCTTCCTCACCGAGACCTCGCTGCACCTGGTGGATGCTGGTGGAAAGCGGTTCCGACCGCTGTTCACCCTGCTCGCCGGCCAGTTCGGGCCGGATCAGGAGCGAAGGACCGACGTCGTACGTGCCGCTGCGGTCGTGGAGCTGGTGCATCTGGCCACGCTCTACCACGACGACGTGATGGATGAGGCCACCATGCGCCGGGGCGCAGACAGCGCCAACGCCCGCTGGGACAACACGGTCGCGATCCTCACCGGTGACTTCCTGTTCGCGCACGCGTCCCGGCTGGTCGCCGATCTCGGACCGGACGCCGTGCGCATCATCGCGTGCACGTTCGCCGAGCTGGTCACCGGCCAGATGCGCGAGACCCGAGGCCCCGCCGACGGCGCCGATCCGGTCGCGCACTACCTGGCCGTGGTGGCGGAGAAGACCGGCTCGCTGATCGCTACTGCGGGTCGGTACGGGGCGATGTTCTCCGGTGCCCCGCAGGAGCGCATCGACGCGCTGCGACGGTTCGGCGAAACGATCGGCACCGCGTTCCAGATCTCCGACGACATCATCGACATCGCCTCACCGGCCGCCCAGTCCGGCAAGACGCCCGGGACCGACCTGCGCGAGGGCGTGCACACCCTACCCATGCTCTACGCCCTGGCCGACGGCGGCCCGCGAGCCGACCGGCTGCGCGCCCTGCTGGCCGGTCCCCTCACCGACGACACCCTGATCGCGGAGGCCCTGAAGCTGCTGCGGGAGTCACCCGGCCTGGACCGCGCAGTACGTGCGCTGCGTTCGTACACCGACGCAGCGCGCGCTGAACTCGCGGTACTTCCGCCCTGCCCAGCACGCGACGCACTGGCCTCCGTCACCACCTACCTATCCGCCCGCACCGGCTGAACTCCCGCTTTACTGCAACCTGGGATAGATCGCAGCAACGAGGGTCAATAACTGCGTTCTGTCCGCAGAGTGCGCAGGGAACCCAGCTGCCGAGCGGTTTCGTAACGCACTGCGTCGGCGTACACGGGCATTGCCGCGGTGGCACGGAGGGTGGCTTTGGTGGTGACCACGAGATCGCGGGGGGCCGCTGCGGCTCGCTGCGCGAGCTCCACTGCGGCGGCCACCACCGCCTCGTTCGCGGCGGGCGAGCGGGGAGCGGCGTCCACCTCGATCAGGCGGTAGGCCAGCCCGGTGCGCACCGCGTCCTGGGCGTCCAGCGGCGTGCCGAACAGGGTGATCGCCGCGGCTATCTGAGGTCCGACGGTTCTGTGCGCCAGCCACGTCATACCACCGCCGGGATGGATGCCCAACTGCAGGAAACGCGCGTCGAACAACGCGCCGGGGCCGACCAGGCGCAGGTCGCAGGCCAACGCCAGGTTCAGCCCGGCGCCCACTGCGGGTCCGTTGACGGCCGCGATGGTGGGCACTGAGGCCTCCGCGACGGCGAGGAAACCGGCGTAGATCCGACGCAGATCAGCCTCAGAACCGGACTGACCGATGCCGGCAAGCGCGCCGAGGTCACCTCCGGCGCAGAACGCGGGCGGGGCTCCGGTGATCACGACGGCGTGTACCAATTCGTCGCGGTCGCACGCTTGGACGGTTCGAGCCAGCCGGTCGGACAGCTCGAGGGTCAGCGCGTTGCGCCGGGTCGGATCGGACACCGTCAGCACGGCGACGCCGCCGCGGCGCTGTTCTAATACGTCCATGCTGGTGAGTTTGTCTCAGGACGCTGGGGTGCCACGCAGTGGTCGCTCCAACAGGGTGGAGAGCACCACGGCGGACACCGTCCGCTCCACGATGTCCACCGCCCGCAGCCGTTCCAACGCGGACTCCAGGTGCGTGATGCCGCTGGCGCGCAGGTGCACGATCGCGTCCGCCGCCCCGGACACCGTGTAGGCCGCCACCACCTCGGGCAGCAGGAGCAGGCCGTCCCGGATCCGGGAGGCTGCCACGTTTCCCCGGCAGTGCACCTCCACGAAGGCCTCGGTGCCCCAGCCCAACGCCCCGGGGTCCACCACTGCGGTGAAACCGCGCAGAACACCGGTATCAAGCAGCTTGTCGACGCGGCGTTTGACGGCGGGCGCGGAGAGCCCGACGATGCCGCCGATCTCCGAGTAGCTGGATCTGGCATCGGCGACCAGCTGTGTCACGATCTGCTCGTCAATGGCGTCCATACGCAACATTCTGCTGCTCAATAAGCAACGAAGCCACATTGTGCATGGCCTAGCGGCATCCATACCCTCGAATTATGTCGTCTGCCCTGCAGTTGGTGAGGCCACCGCGGGCCCGTACCACGCGCCGGTACCTGATGTGCCCACCGCGGTACTTCACGGTGAGCTACACGATCAACCCCTGGATGGATCCCAGCCGGCCGGTGGATACCGCGCGGGCGATGGCGCAGTGGAAAGCGCTGGTTGACACCCACCGCGCGCTCGGACACACCGTGGACGTGATCGATCCTGAGCCGGGTCTGCCGGACATGGTGTTCGCGGCCAACGCCGGAACCGTAATCGACGGCATCGTCCTGGGTGCACGGTTCCGCAACGCCGAGCGGGCCCCCGAGGCAGAGCACTACCGGCGATGGTTCGTCGCCCACGGCGCGCCCGGCATGACCATGCCCAGTGCGGTCAATGAGGGCGAGGGTGACCTGATCTGGACCGGCCGGCTGCTGCTGGCCAGCACCGGATTCCGCACCGACGCGGACGCACACACCGAGGCCCAGGAGCTGCTCGGGGTGCCGGTGGTCTCGCTACGGCTCGTCGACCCCTTCTACTACCATCTCGACACCTGCCTGCTGGTGCTCGACGATGCGCCATCCGGCCCACTGATCGCCTACTACCCGGCGGCGTTCTCGCCGGGCTCGCAACGAGTGCTGGCCCGGTTGTTTCCCGACGCGGTGATCGCCGGTGCCGCTGATGCCGCCTGCCTGGGGCTCAACGGGGTGTCCGACGGTCGGTCGGTAGTGCTACCCCGGGAAGCGGTAGAGCTAGGACGCGCGCTGGCCATCCGCGGCTTTGAGCCAATCTTCGTCGACGTCTCGGAACTCCGCCGGGCCGGTGGCGGCCCCAAGTGCTGCACACTGCAGCTGCGTTCTTGACCCCTGACCGCTTGGCGCGGGGAAGGCGGCGCTGCCGTCGGGAACTGATGTCGCCGCGAAGGTAGCGGCGGAACCTTGCACCCGCCGGCTGCGTTGCATTGAGCAGAGCCGGACACGCAGGAGGCTGACCAACTGTGCACAACCACGTCAACGGGCTGAAGACGGCACTGCTGCTCGGCGGGCTGTCGGCGCTGGTGGTGCTGATCGGATCGTTCTTCGGCCGCACCGGGGTCTTCATTGCGCTGGTATTCGCGGTCGGAATGAATGCCTACGCCTACTTTAATTCGGACAAACTGGCATTGCGCGCGATGCACGCTCGGCCCGTGTCCGAGGCCGAACAGCCCACGATGTATCGAATCGTTCGGGAGCTGGCGACCGAAGCTCGTCAGCCGATGCCACGGCTTTACGTCAGCCCGACCCAAGCACCCAATGCCTTCGCCACCGGCCGAAATCCGCGCCACGCCGCGGTGTGCTGCACCGTCGGGATCCTCGAGCTGCTGGATGAACGCGAATTGCGCGGGGTGCTCGGCCACGAGCTGTCGCACGTCTACAACAGGGACATCCTCATCTCCTCCGTCGCCGGTGCGCTGGCTGGCATCGTGACGGCACTGTCGAACTTCGCGATGTTCGCGGGAGTGTTCGGCGGGGGCGACGAGGACCGCCCGAACCCTATCGCGCTGCTGCTCATCGCACTGCTCGGCCCGATCGCGGCGGGCATCGTCCAGATGGCGGTGAGTCGATCGCGGGAGTATCAGGCGGACGCCTCCGGTGCGGCGCTTACTGGCGACCCGCTGGCCCTGGCCAGCGCGTTGCGCAAGCTGGAGTACGGCACCCGGGTCGCGCCACTCCGTCCCGAGCCTGCGGTGGCCACGCAGTCTCACCTCATGATCGCCAACCCATTCCGGCCGGGCGACGGTGTCGCGCGCATGTTCTCTACTCACCCACCGATCGCCGAGCGGGTGCAACGCTTGGAGGAGATGGCCCGGCGTCAGCTGCCCTGACGCGCATCATCGCTTCAGAGCCCCGAGCGCGCGACTTCCATCACGTACTGGCCGTAACCGGATTTCGCCAGCGCCTGGCCCAACGCATAGCAGGCATCGGCGTCGATGAAGCCCATCCGCAGCGCGACCTCCTCCAGGCAGGCGATCCGCACCCCTTGGCGGTGTTCGAGCACTTGGACGAACTGGCCGGCCTCAAGCAGTGACTCGTGGGTCCCGGTGTCCAGCCAGGCGAACCCGCGGCCCAGGTCGATCAGCGTTGCGCGACCCTGACGCACGTAGTGCAGGTTCACATCGGTGATCTCCAGTTCCCCCCGAGCGGATGGGGTGAGCGAACGAGCGACCTTGACGACGTCGTTGTCGTAGAAGTACAGGCCGGTGATCGCCTTGTTCGAACGCGGGACTGCCGGCTTCTCCTCGATGGAGATCAGATTTCCGGTGGCGTCGAACTCGCCGACGCCGTAGCGCTGCGGATTCTTGACTGGGTAGCCGAACAACACACAACCGTCCAAATCGGCCGCGCACTGCTGGAGCCTGCGGGAAAAGCCGGGACCGTAGAAGATGTTGTCGCCCAGCACCAATGCAACCGGGTCTTCCCCGATGAAGTCCGCGCCGATTACAAAAGCCTCGGCCAGGCCATTGGGTTGGGCCTGCTCCGCGTAGCTCAGCTGAAGCCCCAGCGTGCCGCCGTCACCCAGCAGCCGGCGGAACAGCGGCAGGTCCGAGGGAGTGGAGATGATCAGAATTTGCCGGATTCCGGCCAGCATGAGCACCGACAGCGGGTAGTACACCATCGGCTTGTCGTACACCGGCAGCAGCTGCTTGCAGACGGCCTGGGTGACCGGATGCAGCCGGGTGCCAGCGCCGCCGGCGAGGATGATCCCTTTCACCGATGGTTGGTGTTGCGCTGGACAACCATGACCTAACCCTTCTCACGTTGGTCAGCGTCACCGCCGGTGCACGAGTGCCCGCCGTTGACGAGTGTCCCAGCCGCCTCGATGTGCACATCGACCTCTTGCCGATTCATCGCGGGGCTGTAGACCACCAGTGGTAGGCGATTGGGCCTAACGGTAATTGGTGAACTGAAGGGCGACGCCGAAATCGCGCTCCTTCAACAGGGCGATGATGGCTTGCAGATCGTCTTTCTTCTTGCCCGAGACGCGCAGCTGGTCACCCTGGATTTGAGCCTGGACACCCTTGAGTTTCTCGTCCCGAATCGCCTTGGTGATCGCCTTGGCCTTGTCCTGACTGATGCCTTGCAAGATGCGTCCGGTGGCCCGGTAGATCTTGCCTGAGACGGCCGGCTCGTTCACCTCGAATGACTTCAACGAGATGCCCCGCTTGACCAGCTTGCCCTTCACCACGTCGATGGCCGCGCGGCAACGTTCCTCCGTCTCAGCCTCGATCGTCATCGCCTCGTCGCCGGTCCAGGTCACCTTCGCTCCGGTACCTCGGAAGTCGAACCGGGTCGACAGCTCCTTGGTCGCCTGGTTGAGCGCGTTGTCCACTTCCTGCCGGTCTACCTTGCTGACCACATCAAACGACGGATCCGCCACCGCATCCTCCTCCCGTTGAACCGGCGCCGACCTTACCCGCCAGGTCGGGTCTGATCCGGCGTCACGGACTGTGTATCGTAGCTACCGGCCGGTGCATCCGGCCCCCAGGCGGGTTGCCCGAGCGGCCAATGGGAGCGGACTGTAAATCCGTCGGCGTATGCCTTCCAAGGTTCGAATCCTTGACCCGCCACGCAGCAGAAACGGTCCCTGCCCAGTCCGAACACGGTCGTAGGCCGACCTTTGTTGTGTCCGGCGCTGTC
>JALZCN010000438.1 GCA_030863045.1 Actinomycetota bacterium
GAACCCACGGCCTCTTCGTCCCGAACGAAGCGCGCTACCAAGCTGCGCCACACCCCGGATGGACGCCGCCCACTCTAGTCGACGCTGTCTAGCCGACGCCGGCACCCACCCATGCGCTGGCTGGAACCGCGGAGCCACCGCCACGCGGAACCAACGTGAGCAGGCTGGTCTCCGGGGGGCAGGCAAAGCGCACCGGTGCGAACGGGGAGGTGCCCAGGCCTGCCGAGACGTGCAGCCAGGTATGCGCGCCCCACCGGGACGCGCCGCGGGCCCGGGAGCGGTCCAACCCGCAGTTGGTCACGATCGCGCCGTAGCCGGGCAGCCGCAGCTGGCCGCCATGGGTGTGGCCGGCCAGCACGAGGTCGTAGCCGTCGTTGGCGAAGGCATCCAGCACCCGCGGCTCGGGGGAGTGCGTCACACCTAACCGGAGGTCGGCGGCGGGATCGGCTGGTCCGGCGATCCGCTGGTAGCGGTCCCACCGCAGGTGCGGGTCATCCACGCCGGCGGCGGCGACCCGGCGCCCGGCTACGGTGAGCGTCCGGCGGGTGTTGGTCAGGTCGAGCCACCCGTGCTCGGCGAACGCCGCACGCAGATCAGTCCACGGCAGCGGCGCGCCCCGGATCCGCTTGCGGGTGCGGAGCAGGTAGCGAACCGGGTTCTTCGGCTTGGGCCCGAAGTAGTCGTTGCTGCCGAACACGAACACCCCGGGCAGCGCGAGCAGCGGTGAGACCGCCCGCAGTACCGCTGGCACCGCTCGCGGGTGCGCCAGGTTGTCACCGGTATTCACCACGAGATCAGGCTGCAGCTCAGCCAGGCTGGCCACCCAGCGCTGCTTGGATCGCTGACCCGGAGTCATGTGCAGGTCTGAGATGTGCAGGATGCGCATCGGCGGCGTCCCGACCGGCAGCACCGGCAGCGTGGCCTGTCGCAGGGTCCAGCGGCGAACCTCGACGCCGGCGGAGTAAGCCGTCCCTGCGACGGCCAGCGCGGCGGCGCCGACGGCGGCGCGTCCCAAGCGATTCATACGGTTGAGCCTAGTGTGTCCGCTCTAGGCTTCAACGTCATGGCGGAGTTGAAGGATCGGCTGCGGGCCGACTTGAACACGGCGATCAAGTCCCGGAGCGCCATCGCGGTGGCGACCCTGCGGATGGCGCTGACGGCGATCACCACCGAGGAGGTCGCTGGCGCGAAGGCCCGGGAGCTGTCCGATAACGAGGTGCTGGCCGTGCTCCAGCGGGAGGCCAAGAAGCGTCGCGAAGCCGCAGACGTCTTCGCCGCGGCCGGGCGCGATGAGCTGGCCACCCGTGAACGTGCCGAGGGCGAGGTGCTGGCCCACTACCTACCCCAGCAACTGAGCGACGACGAAGTCGCGGCGCTCGCCGCAGCAGCCATCGACGAGGTCGCCGAGCGACTCGGCAAGCGCCCGAACCTCGGCCAGCTGGGTCTCGTCATGAAGGCTGCCAAAGCCAAGGCGGAAGGCCGGGCTGAAGGTTCCCGAGTAGCCGCCGCGGTCCTCGCGGCCCTGAAACAGGCGCAGGAGAGTTAGCTACCTGTCCCGGTCTCGCTCGTCCCGGTATCGCTCGTCCCGATCTCGCTCGTCACTGCCTCGCCTGCCCCGCTGTTCCGGTTCATCGTCGCGGTCGCGCTCGAACCGCTCGTCATACCGGTCGCGCTCAAGCCGTTCGTTGTCTCTGTCCCGCGATCGTCCGGGTGGCCGGTAGTCGCCCGCCGGAGGCGGTGGGCTCGGTGCCGCCCTCCGCTGCACCGTGCCGTCACTGACCGAAATTGTGATCACTTCACCCGGCTGGGCCGTGTTGGTCGACTGGGACACCACGATGCCCGCCGGGCGATCCGACGAAAAGACCACCCGCTCCACCCGGAACCCGGCTCGCTCCAGGGTCATTGCAGCGACGTGCTCGCCCTGCCCCACAACGTTGGGGACATTGGGCCCGGCGCCGTCGACGTAGCGCGGGTCCGTGGGTGGCATCGGCAGCACCGGAAGCCCCTCGTGCAGCGGGACCATGGCGTTGAACCAGGTCCGGGCCGGCACTTTCCCACCGAAGATGTTCCCGTTGCTGCACAGCCGAGGCGGGTCGGTGTCGCAGATCGGGGCCGGGCGGGACCCGTCGGGCCACACCAGAACTGCCGCCGAGTACTGGGGTGTCGCTCCGACGAACCCGGCGGAGCGATTGGCCGTGGTGGTACCGGTCTTGCCCAGCATCGGGCGGGACCAGTTCGCGGCTCGTGCGGCGGCGAAGGCGGTGCCTCCAGGCGCGTCGTCCTTGCTCAACCCCACTGCCAGAGAATTCGCCAAGCCTTCCGGGACGACCTGCTCGCACGGCGCCTCGGGTATCGACACCGGCTGACCGTTGCGGTCGAACACCGCATCGATCGGGGTCGGTGGGCACCATTTCCCACCGCTCATCAGGGTGGCCCCGACGTTGGCGAGATCCAGCGGGCTGGTCGGCTCGGGGCCCAGGGTGTAAGACCCGCGCTTTTCCTGCTTCACCGCGTCAGCGATCGTGCGGCCCCGTTCGTCTTTGGCGTTGAGGCTTTGCCGCATGCCCAGCCGGTAGGCGATGTCCACCACCGGGTCGATCTTCCCGATCCGGTCCTCCAGGGCCACGAATGTCGTGTTCGGCGAGATCGCCAGCGCGGTCTGCAGCGTGACCGAACCGCCGCGGTAGTTGCCTGCGTTGCCGACGGTGTACGCGCCGCCCTTGTCCCGGAACACCCGTGAGGTGTAGCCGTCCATCACCGGCACCGGGTTCATGATCCCGCCCCCGCGCTCCAGGAACGCAGCAGCGGTGAAAATCTTGTAGATCGATCCGGCGCCGAAGCCCTGTACGAGTGACGGCAGCGCGTAGGACGTCTGGCCGGCGTTGGCGTCGAGTCCGTAGTCGCGGTTGGCCACCAGCGCTCGAACCGCATGCCGGTCACGGCCTGGCTCCACGATAGCCATCGCGTTGGCGATCCCGGGTGTTTGGGTCGGGACCTCGGCGTTGGCTGCTCGCTTGGCGATGTCACTGGCCCGCCGGTCAAGGTTGGTCCGAACCAGGTATCCCCCGCGACGGAGCTTCTCTTCGGTGTAACCAGTGGTTGCGAGGTAGTCCATGGCGTACTGGCAATAGAAGCCGTCGGCGGGCCCGGCGCCGACACAACCGTTGGTCAGCCCGGTCAGCGGACGTTGGATGCCCAAAGGTTCGGCCTTGGCGGCCTCGGCCTGCCCGCTGGTGATCGATCCGACGTTGGCCATCTCGTCGATCACGACGTTGCGCCGCGCCAGAGCCTGCACGGGATGCTGCACCGGATCATAGGTGCTGGTCGAGCGCACCATGCCGGCCAGCAGCGCCGCCTGCGAGATGGTGAGCCGGTCCGGCGTGGTGTTGAAGTAGGTCCTCGCTGCCGATGCCACACCGTAAGCGTTGTGGCCGAAGAAGACGATGTTGAGATACCGCGCCAGGATCTCCTCCTTGGACAGGTTCTTCTCCAGCTGCAACGCCACCCGGATCTCGCGCAGCTTGCGGGCCGGGGTGCTGGCCACGGCCGCGGCCCGCTCAGCAGGAGTCTGCGCGACCGCGTACAGCAAATAGTTTTTGATGTACTGCATCGTCAACGTCGAGGCACCCTGGCCCTCCAGTGCGCTACCGCTGGCTGACAGGTTGGTCATCAGGGCGCGGGCGGTGCCCCGCCAGTCCACCCCGGTGTGCTCGAAGAACCGCCGATCCTCGATGGCGATGATCGCCGCCTTCATCGTGTCGGCAATGTCCTTGGACGGCGTGTTGAACCGGTTCTGGTCGAACACGTAGGCGATGGGTGCCCCGTCCTTGTCGGTAATCGTCGTGACCACCGGCACCTGGCTCTGCACAAGGTTGGAGGAAACACTGCTGACGGTTTCGCTGGCCTGGTTCGAAGCCAGACCGATACCGCCCACTGCGGGAAACATGACACCGGCCACCAGCAGGCCGGCGATCAGGCACAGGCCGAGTATCCGGATGATTGCGTTGCCGGTTGCCACCCGGGGAAGCCTACGCGTGAGCCTTTGAGGCCAGAATGAGGCATGGCCGCGTCAGGACATCCGCCGCCACGGGTGAGTGACAGTTGCCCTGGAGCGTGCCGATCAGATAGCAGCCGGGTACTGTCAGCGCCCGTGAGCGCATCCCACACCGTCCGGCAAAGCCTCGTGCTCGACGTAGAGGCGTTGGTATCGGCCATCATGGAGGACGCGCCGGTGGAGAAGCTCATTCCGATCGTCGGCCGGCTAGCAGAAGCCGTGGACCATTGGGACGAAATTCCCCAAGCCGCGGTCGCCGAACTTCGCTCGGCGGTCGACCTGATGCGAGGCGGGCAGGCGTGTGCCACGGTCAGCGCTTTGCTCGCTGCCCGATCGGAGCTCAACACACCACCGGACTGATCACAGACTTCCGCCTGCGATACTGCATGTCTGCGTGGGCGTCCGGGTCGCGTCATGCTGGGTTCTGTGGGCTATGACGTACTTGCCCGCGCCTTGCAGGCCGCGGTTCGCGGCGAGGTGCGGACCGACGCCGGGACCCGCGCGCTGTATGCCACCGACGCGTCGAACTACCGGGTCGTGCCGCGTGCGGTCGTGCTGCCCCGGTGCGCCGATGACGTGTCGGCTGTGGTTGCCGTCTGTCGGGAGCAGCAAGTGCCGCTCATCCCGCGGGGTGCGGGCACATCAATAGCTGGTAACGCGATCGGACCCGGCGTGATCCTCGACTTCTCCCGCCACCTCGACGCGGTGCTCGATCTCGACCCGTCCGCTCGGCTGGCCCGGGTGCAGCCGGGGGTGGTGTTGGACCGGTTGCAGGCCGCCGCGGCTCCGCACGGTCTGCGCTTCGGACCAGACCCGTCGTCGCGCAACCGCTGCACGCTGGGCGGCATGATCGGCAACAATGCCTGCGGGAAGCACTCGGTGGCCTGGGGCACCACGGCCGGCAGCGTTGAGGAGCT
>JALZCN010000442.1 GCA_030863045.1 Actinomycetota bacterium
GGGCATGACAGAGGGGACCGCCGATGGGCTGGGACCGTCGGTGGGGGTAACCGGCGGTTGGGTGGCAGTCGAGGTCTGCTGCTCTTCTCGAGTGACGGCCACCACCAACCCGATCACGACGGCAATCACCGCTAGTGCAACCAGCGCCAACCCGGCAGTGCGCAGCCGCCCGCCGGAGCCGGTTCCCTTCGGCGTGCTCATGACTTACTTCGGGTCGGCAGCGAGCCGGCGAGCGGCCCGTGCTCGCTGGCGCCCGGAGCGCAACCGGCGCAACCGCTTGACGAGCATCGGGTCGATGGTGAGCGCCTCCGGCCGGTCGATCAAGCCGTTCAGGGTCTGGTAATAGCGAGTGGCGGGCATACCGAATCGCTCACGGATGGCCTGCTCCTTGGCGCCGGCGTATCTCCACCACTGCCGCTCGAAGGCTAAGATCTCGCGCTCTTGGCAGCTCAAACCCTCGGACTGGTCGTCGGTCGGGTGCAGCGCCGCTGCGGCGTCCATTGCGCTCCTTGGCTCCACGATCTGCTCTGCAAATCACAGTTATGTGATTCTGCTGGCATTGAACCATGCGATGGCACAGACGGACCGGCGGCGCCCCGTGACACGTCCCACCATGCGAGGTGGTGCAGGGCAACGATTACTGTGCCTCATCATGGCTGTGCGTCCGATCCGCATCGTCGGTGACCCGGTGCTGCACACCCCCACCAGGCTTGTCACGGAGTTCGGCGGGGAGCTGCAGGCGGTGGTCGACGACATGTTCGACACGATGGCGGCGGCGCAGGGCGTCGGACTGGCCGCCAATCAGATCGGCGTAGACCTACGTCTATTCGTCTACGACTGCACCGATGAGCAGGACGGGCGGCGACGGGGTGTGGTCGTCAATCCGGTGCTGGAAACCAGCGGACGGCCGGAGACCATGCCCGACCCTGACGATGACTGGGAGGGTTGCCTATCGGTACCCGGGGAGTCGTTCCCCACCGGGCGGGCCACCTGGGCGCAGGTCACCGGGGTCGACGCCGACGGCACACCGGTCACCGTGGCAGGGACCGGCCTGCTGGCGCGGTGCCTGCAGCACGAGACCGATCACCTCGACGGGATTCTCTACCTCAACCGGCTGGTCGGCCGGCACGCCCGCGAGGCGAAGAAGATGCTCAAAGCTCAGGGCTGGGGTGTACCGGGACTGGCCTGGAATCCCGCCGCGGGCCGCCCCGCCCACGTGCCCGATCGCCCACCCCCGTCACGACGGTAGGCGCTCGGCACACCGACATTCCGCCGCGGCACGACGTCGATGATGTCGAGTCCACGGCGCGGCCGCAACGTACCGGAACACTGGTGGCCGCGCGGGAGTTGTTAAGGGGTAACGGTGTAATGAATGAGAGTGGCACGCGTGGACCCCTTGGACTCGTACTCGCGGACGGTCAGTTCAGTGGCGGCGGCGGTCACGCCACATGTGGCTTCCCTGCGGATCGGGCCGGGCGCAGGGTCGGCTGTCATCTTCGCCGACGATGGGCTGATGTTGACCAACGCGCACGTCGTCGGCCCCGCCCGCGATGGCGTCGCAGCGTTCACCGACGGCACCGAGAGCCGCTTCGACGTGGTGGGCCGCGACCCGCTGTCCGACCTCGCGGTGCTCCGAGCCAGAAGCGCCACCCCAGCCGCGGCCGTCCTCGGTGATGCCGACGACCTGGTGGTCGGGCAACTGGTAGTCGCCGTCGGCAATCCTCTTGGGCTCGCCGGATCGGTGACCGCCGGAGTGGTCAGTGCGCTGGGTCGTTCGTTACCGGTGCGCGCGGGACGGGCCGTACGGGTGATCGAGGACGTGATCCAGACCGACGCCGCGCTCAACCCCGGCAACTCCGGCGGCGCGTTGGCCGACGCCGGCGCCAAGGTGATCGGGATCAACACCGCCGTCGCCGGTGTCGGGCTCGGAATGGCAGTGCCGATCAACGCCACGACCCGCCGGATCATCGGCGCGCTACTCGCCGACGGCCGGGTGCGCCGCGGCTACCTCGGGCTGGTGGGAATGCCTGCACCGTTGCCCGCGCCAGTCGCACAACGGACCGGCCAGACCTCCGGGCTGCGGCTGGTCGAGGTCATCCCCGGTAGCCCCGCCGACCGGGCCGGACTGCACGCCGGGGATCTCGTGCTCAGCGCCGGACGCAAACCCGTCACCGACGCGCAGGGTATCCAGCGACAGCTGTTCTCCGACGCCATCGGCACGAAGCTGCCGATCACCGTGCTACGAAACGGAGCCATGGTGGACGTGATCACCGTGCCCACCGAACTGGTGCAGACCTGATTCTCACGTAATGTGTGTTTGGGTGCACAAATGACAACGCAAAGTGATCATTCCGATCGTGTTGAGTATCTGCAACGGCATGACGTTTTGCGCTGAACAAAGATTGCAACCGCGGTACTGTTGACCGGTGGTAGCCAAGAGGGGGCGCACGGTCTGGGCGAATTGTACCAACCCAGCCGAGGCCACCGGCGCAACGTGGACTGCCAACAAAACCCCATCCGCGCCGGCCGATGAGCTCATTGAACGCCCGTCTGTCGGCGAGCTGTTGGACCGCGCTGCGAAGCGCCGGATCTGTGTGGTGATCGGTGCGGCCGGCTGGGGCAAGACCACCGCGGTGGCGGCCTGGTCACGCAGCCGTCCCACTGCGTGGCTGCGGTACGAGGACCACGAATCGGATGCGAACCGCCTGCTCGCCAGCCTATATGGGGCATTGCAGTCCCACGTGTCGGTGCCGATCCAACGTATGGGGCCGGTCCAGCGCACGGGAACAGTGGACACCCAGCCGGTGGATTTCTCCGTAACGGCCATCTGCTCTTGGTTGCACAGCACCTTGAGCAACGATGTCATTCTGGTCCTCGACGACCTGCACGGGCTGCGGCCGGGCAGCGAGGCCGCAAGGGTAGTGGAGCATCTGTGCTGGCACGTGCCCGACCGCTTGCATCTACTCCTGATCTCACGATATGAACTCCCGTTTTCCCTACAGCGACTGCGGGGTCGCGGCCTGGTCGCGGAAATTCATGCGCCGGACCTCGCTTTTGACATCGCCGATGTCGAGGGGCTGTTGCGCAAGACCGTGGGAAAAGAGCCGCCTGGCCTGCCGAGGCAAGTTTGGGAGCACACCGCCGGTTGGCCTACGGCCGTGCACTGTGCTGTGGAGATGTTGCGGGCGGTCGAACCGGATCAGCGCTTGGCCACAGTAGGGCAGCTCGCGGACCCCGGACAGCGGTTCCATGGCTATCTGGCCGAGGAGGTCATCAGCGCCGCGCACGAAAAGGTGCAGTGGCTGCTGCAGAGGTTGGCGATCTTCGGTGAGGTCAAGTTCACCACAGAGATTGCTCGGGGCCTCGATGTTCCGACAGTCGCGCTCGCCGAACTGAGTCACCAGGGACTGGTGCGGCGCGCCGGTCGGGACGGTGGCTGGTCACTGGTGCGTCCGTTGCGGGACTTCTTCAGGTACGAAGCGGCGCCGTCTGCGATCGAGCGGACGGCGCTGCATGTGACGGCGGCCAAGGTGTGCACCGAGCAAGGGGCACAGGCGCAAGCGCTGCGACACCTCCTCGCAGCGGGTGATCACGCCGCCTGCGCCACCCTGCTGATCGATCATGGCAGTGCGATGGTGGAGCGTGGCCAGGCCGCCGTCGTGCTGGAGGCAGCCGAACTGCCGGCCGAGTACCTGGAAGATCCGCGGATTCAACGAGTCCTGGGGCAGGCGCACCAGGTACGAGGCCAGTGGACGCAGGCGCTGGCGCATTTCCAGCGTGCCAGCCGGGACAACGACTGGCTGGAACCCGCCCTGGCGTGGCGGGTTGGCTTGATCGCTTTCGCCCAGGGCGAGTTCGCCGAAATCCAGGCGCTGACCGAGCGAACCCGATTAAATCAGGAAGACACTCTCGACGAGATCCGAGTGCTGACGTTGTCCGCAAGCGCCTACCGGATGACCGGTGACCTGGTGGAACTGCGCAGGGCGGCCGACCGAGCCCGTGCGGCGGCTCGGCGGTGCGGCGAGCCACGCGCCTGGTCCGGCGTCTACCACGCCCTTGCCTTGCTCGCCGCCGCCGAGGGCGACTGGCTGCAACACGACGCCCACTGCACCGACGCCCAGCGCAACGCGGAGGCGTGCGAGGACCTGCTGCAGGTGACCTGGACCCGAGCTTGCCAAGCATTCCATCAGTTCGAAGCGGGCGCGCCCCGCCGTGCGTTGGCCGACTCCCAGATTGCGCTGAGTCTCAGCGAGCAATGCGAGAACCCGTTGTTCATCGCGCACGCGCTGACCACCCGCGGGCGCGCCCGTGCACGCCTGGGGATGCTGGAAGCGGCGGCGGCCGACTTCACCGCAGCTGCCGACCTCTTCCAGCGCGTCGGCTCCCGATTTCTGGCCTGGCCCCTGTGCGGCCTTGGGGACCTGCATCGGACCAGAGGGCAGCTGGTTCGAGCCCGAGCGGCGTACGAAGAAGCCCTGGCGCTGGCGCAACCGTGCCACGACATCTTCGGCCTCAGCTCGGCGCTGATCGGTCTGGCCCGCATTGGGGTGGCCGCAGACCCGCAGCGCGCTCGTGAACTTGCCGACCGGGCGGTGGAGTTGGGTGAGAAACTCCGGCAAGTCCCGGCATTGCTGACCCGTGGCTGGGTGAAGTTGATGGGCGGTGACCGGCAGGGCGCTGCGGCAGACGCCGACCGCGCTGCCGTGGTCGCGCGGCAACGGCGGGACAACCCAGGGCTCGCCGAGGCCATCACTCTGGGCGTGCTGGCTTCCAGCAGTCCCGCCGTGGACGCCAACCCATTGCGGGAGGCGATTGACATCTGGCGGGAGACGGGCTGTCACCTCGAGGAAGCCGAGACCAGAGTAGTGGCCGGCCGTATCGGTGGGCCCGCTGCGGGTATCGACGCCGATCTCGCGGACCTCAAGCTGCGGGATTACGGAGTCGACGTCGAGTCCCGGCGGGTCGCCGGACCGCTGGCCGCGTTGCTCCAATCCGCGCCCGCAGTGGCCATCCAGACGCTGGGCGTGTTCCGGGTCATCCGAGACGGAGTTCCGATCCCCAATACCGCATGGCAGTCGAAAAAAGCTCGAGAACTGTTGAAGATCCTGGTCGCGCGGCGCCGGCCGACCCCCCGCGATCAGCTGATGGAGCTGTTGTGGCCAGGGGTGGACCCGGCATTGGCCGGCAACCGGCTCTCCGTACTGCTGTCCACAGTCCGCGATGTGCTGCAACCCCAACCCGTGGGTGAGCCGCCATTGGCCACCACCGACGGCGCGGTGTCGGTAAACCGCGCACAGGTCAGCATCGACGTCGAGGACTTTCTCACTCGAGCCATCACCGCCCTCGACGCGGACCGGGCCGGAGAACCGGATGCAACCGCACGGCTCAAGGCTGCCGTCACCGCCCATACCGGGGACTTCCTCGAAGAAGACCCCTACCAGGAATGGGCCACTGCGCTGGCCGAAGAGGTCCGGGCCACGTACATCGCCCTACTCCGGTCCTTGTCCGCGCGGCTACGTGACGCCGGCGACACCGACGCCGTCGTGCGGTACACGCTGCGCCTCCTCGAACATGACCGTTACGACGAAGACGCCCATCGCACCCTTGTCGGAGTTCTGCTCGACGCAGGCCGTCTTGGCGAGGCACGCCGGCACTACGACAACTATGTCCGCCGGATGACCGAGATCGACGTCCGCCCGAGCCCACTGTCGGCGCGGACGCTGCGAGGAATGATCGAGCGTTGACGGGGCCCGGTATCACCTAGACCGCTCGTGGCGATGCGGAGAGTGCTGCCTGCCGACTACGTACACATCCCTTAAGCGTCCCTTAAGCCACCCCGAAGAGTGACACTTTAACGTGCGGTCATGGGCAGAGCTCCTGCACTCGATCTATCGATCGTCGCGAGCAACGGTGAGCTTGACTCCAGGTCACCCCGAGCGACGGTCAGCGAACGGGGTGAGATCCAGCCAGACGGTTCGCGGGTGCCGGTCGACCCGGCCTGGTTGGCTGCCACGCTGTCCGCGCTGATCGACGCGCACGGGGTACCTGGGGCGCAGCTCGCTGTCCACGGCGGCGGGGTGACCGTCGCGGTCGAAGCCGGTGAGCTGAAGCATGGAACAGGAACCGCGGTCACCCAGGAGACCGCCTTTCCCATCGGGTCGATCAGCAAGGTCTGGACTGCGACACTGGCGATGATTCTGGTCGCCGACGATGATCTCGAGCTCGACGCACCCCTGGTCGGGTACCTACCCGAGCTGGACGATCTCGGCGGTCAGCTCACCCTGCGCCATCTGCTCAGCCACACCAGCGGTTTCGCCGACTCACCGGAGCCGACTCCCCTGTCGCCGGCGCGCTACGTGCGAGAGAACTGCCGCCGGCAGGATCTGATAGTGCCGCCCGGCACCGGCTTCTCCTACTCGAGCCGGAACTACGTCGTGGCCGGCCACCTGATCGAGAAACTAACCGGGATGAGCTGGTGGGACGCCATGGAGGCGATCCTGCTGCGACCACTGGGCATCGTCCCTGCCGCGGTGGTGGGGACGGCGGTGCCGGCACGCTACGAGCGCCCCATCGCCACCGGTCACTCGGTGAATACGACCTTGGGTCGGATCAGGCCCGCGCAACAGTCGTTGCCGGCCGCTGAGGCGCCGGCCGGGGCGCTGGCGATGAGTGCGGTGAATCTGGTGGCCCTGGGACTGATGCACATCGGGCCGGGCGTCCCAGAGCTGTTACCGGCTAGCTATGCCGAACAGATGCGGCAGGTCGTTGCCGGGGCCGAGCCGTTTGGACTGGCTGATGGCTGGGGTTGTGGACTGGCCGTGTTCCGGGATGGGCAGACCGACTGGGTCGGCCACGACGGCAACGCCGATGGCACCTCGTGCTATCTGCGCATCGAGCCGGCCGGTGGGTGGGTGGTGGCGTTGACCACCAACGCCAACACCGGATCGGCTCTGTGGGATGAGCTGTCTAGACAGCTGCGGTCGGCGAATGTGCCGCTGGCGGTACACCGTCGTGAACACTCGCCGCACGCTCCGGTGGCCCCGCCGGCGGAGTGCACGGGTCGTTTCTCCAACGGCCGGGCAGAGCACCACGTCACCGCCGACGACGACGGCCTGTACCTCGCGATCGGCGACGAGCGCGCCGCCCGGTTGGCCTTCTATGCCGATCTGGAGTTCGAACTCCAGGACCTAGCTTCGGGCCAGAGCCTGCATGTCGGACGTTTCCTGCGCGACCCGATCACGAGGCGGGTCCAGCAACTACAGATCGGCGGCCGGATCGCCCAGCGGCGGCTGGCCGCCGTACCGGAACCTCGGTCGCGGGCCCACTCCACGACCCGCGCATCCACCTGAGATCCCGTCCTGAGCACCCCTCCTCCAGATCCATCGACCGTGGCACCGTGTCCGAAGGATTCAGAACATGGCCGGCACCTCCGATGCACCGCTGGGCACCGTTGACCTGGTCACTGAAGCGCAGCGTGCCTGGTTGGTGGAGGAATGCAACGACACCGACCAGCCGGTGACACCACGCGTGTTGCCGGTGCTGGTCGAGGCCGCCGTCGCGAGGGCACCGCACCTGCCCGCGGTGGTGGACGGCGACAGTTCGGTGACGTACGGCGAGCTGGACGCGCGCGCAAATCGACTGGCCTGGCTGTTGCTGGCGCGGGGGGTGGGGCCGGAAGCCGTGGTGGCCGTGGTGTTGCCCCGGTCGGTGGAAATGGTGGTGGCACAGCTGGCGGTCACCAAGGCCGGAGGGGCGTTCTTACCGATAGACCCGGCCTACCCGATCGAGCGGATCCGGTTCATGGTGGCCGATGCCGCTGCGGTCGTGGTGCTGACCCGCCGCCAGGTCACGGTGATGGCCACCGATTTAGCGGATATTGCCAGGGAAACTGCGGCGCTGGTGGTGGCCGACGAACCGGCAACGCTCACCGATCTGGCGGCCAGGCCAGACCGTGCCCCCCACGATTCCGATCGGCCCACCCCGCTGCTGGTGGCCCATCCCGCGTATGTGATCTACACCTCGGGGTCCACCGGGCGGCCCAAGGGCGTCGTGGTCACCCACGCCGGGCTCGCGAGTTTCTCCGCCGCCGAGGTGCAGCGGTATGCGGTCGCGCCCGGGGATCGGGTGTTGCAGTTCTCCTCCCCCGGCTTCGACGCGTCGGTGCTCGAGATGTGCATGTCGCTGCCGGTGGGAGCGGCGTTGGTGATACCCCCACCGGGACCGTTGCTGGGCGAGCAGCTGGCGCGGCTGCTCGGCCAGCAACGGGTGACCCATGCGCTGATCCCGCCGGCCGCGCTGGCCACCGTGCCGGCGGCGGCCGCCGCGCAGCTACCACTGTTCCGGACGTTGATCGTGGGCGGCGACGTGTGTCCCCCGGACCTGGTGGCACGGTGGGCGCCGGGTCGACGAATGATCAATTCTTACGGGCCCACCGAGTCCACGGTGGTGGCGACCTGGAGCGAGCCGCTGTCTGCCGCCGACGGTGCACCGATCGGCACGCCGATCGCCAACGTCAAGGTGTACGTACTGGACCAGGCATTGCAGCCGATGCCGGTCGGGGTGGCCGGCGAGCTTTACGTCGCCGGAATCGGACTGGCCCGAGGGTACCTGCGGCGGCCGGGGTTGACCGCCGCACAATTTATCGCCAATCCCTTCACCGGCCGGGGCACCCGGATGTACCGCACCGGGGACCTGGTGCGCTGGGGTACCGACGGCCAGC
>JALZCN010000462.1 GCA_030863045.1 Actinomycetota bacterium
GTGCTCGTCCACACCGAGCACGACCGTGTCGGCGTCCAGCATCGATTCTAGCGATCGCAGTCGGCGTTCGCCGAGGTAGCAGAACCGGGTGTCATGGGTGCCACCCTCGGCGTTGTCGTAGTGCGGGATCACCGCCGCGCGCAGGCCGATCTGCGCCAGTAGATCCATGCCCTGCGCCCAGTACGGGGCCGCGCCCACTTTGTAGATCTCATACACCGGCACGGTCGCGACCCCCAGAGTTGCCGCCGCCGCGCTGGAGAAAGCCACACAGCCGCCGTTGGTGACCTTGTCGCTCAGAACGGCTGGCAGCCGGCTTCGCGCCCACACCCCGAGCGCATAGGTAGGGCTACCCGGCCCGGCGAAGACGTAATCGGCCTCGTCGATTCGCGCTAAAGCCCGCTCCTGGCGCAGGGTGTCGTCCGCGGTCGGCCACGATGCGACGTCGAGTGGGATTTGTAGGTTTCTGAAATAGCTGACCGTCCGCCGGGAAATTTCGTCGCTGTTTTCCTGGAAACCATACGGAGTGTCAAGCAATACCGCGTCGACGGGTGCAGCGCCAAGACGTTGTATGAGGTGACGATGCACTTTCGCCATCGTCGGCGCGGTTTCTCCGGAACCCATGATCGCAAGCAGCCGTGGACGGGGTGTCATGAACGATAATCACCCCTTTGCCTTCATCGCAGGTTCAGGTGCGGGCGAGCTGACCTGCCACATCAGGCACATGCGCCGTCACCGCACGCCACAGTCGTGGGTGCGCATCGACTACGGCCGCCACGGCCGGGCTGGTACGTGCCACCAGCGACAGATGCCGCAGCGCGTGAGCCAAGACGTGCTCGCTCGCCACCACCGCAGGGGTGGGCGCCGCCGCATCGGCAGAGCAGGCAACGGTGGCATCAGGCGGGACCGCTCTCGGTATGCCCGCGGCAGGGTCGGGGTCCGGCAGGACGGCGTAGGTCAGGGTCAGGCCGGCTGGGGAAGGTCGCCATGATGTCGAGTGCACAACTGTCGCGGCGGGTACCTCAGCGTCCAGGCCTGCGAGTTGGCGGGCCCGAGCGTCAGGTTGGCATCCCGCCGGCAGGTCACCGCTGACCACCCGCCATCTGAGCTGGGTGTCTTCCGAGACGGACAACAGCAACACCTCTATCTGGACCGCATGCACCTGAGCCCCCATCTCTTTGCGCACAACTGCAACAGTGATGCTAGAGCATGAGTGCGGCGGCGCCAGAGCGTGCAGCTCGGGTTAGGTCAGGGTCGGTGCGTTGACGACTCCGGCACCGCACCGATAGCCGCGCAACGGCCTAGCGCTTGGCCTCCGCATGGCGGTAGTCCACGAGGCTGTAGAGCTCCAGGCGGTCGAGGTGGTGGGTGCTTCGGACCTGCCGGACAGTGCCGCTGCGCGAGCGCATCACCAGCGACTCGGTGATGGCCCGGTTACGCCCGTAGCGCACTCCGTGCAGCAACTCGCCGTCGGTGATCCCGGTCATGACGAAGAACGCATCGTCGCCTTTGACCAGATCGTCGACCGTGAGCACCGCCTCGAGGTCGAGGGCGGCTTCATCGGCGCGCCGTTTCTCCTCGTCGCTGCGGGGGTGCAGCCTGCCCTGCAGGACGCCGCCCAGGCACTGAATCGCGCAGGCGGTGATCACGCCCTCCGGGGTACCGCCGATACCGAGCAGCAAGTCGACGCCTGAGTCCGGGGTGGCAGCCATCACGGCCGCCGCGACGTCGCCGTCGGTGATGAACTTGATCCTGGCGCCGGTCTTGATCACCCGCGTAGCCAGCTCGTCATGCCGTGGCCGGTCGAGCATGCAGACCGTGATGTCCTCAGGCGCGACGTCCTTGGCGCGGGCCAACGCGGCAATGTTGTCCTCCGGGGCCTGCCGGATGTCGACCACCCCGACCGCGTCGGGGCCGGCAACGACCTTGTCCATGTAGAACACCGCCGACGGGTCGTACATGGCGCCGCGGGGTGCGACCGCGAGCACCGATACCGCGTTGCCCATGCCCTTGGAGGTGAGCGTGGTGCCATCGATCGGGTCGACGGCGACATCGCACTGCGTCCCGGTACCGGCGCCGACCCGCTCGCCGTTGTAGAGCATCGGAGCGTCGTCCTTCTCGCCTTCACCGATGACGACCACGCCGTCCATCGCGACGGTTCCCATCATCGCCCGCATCGCCGCCACCGCGGCGGCGTCGGCACCGTCCTTATCGCGGCGGCCGACCCACCGTCCTGCCGCCATCGCGGCAGCCTCGGTGACTCGGAGCAAATCCAGCGCCAGGTTGCGGTCTGGTTGGCGCCGAACAGCCGGAGTGATTTCGGAGGATGAAGCAGTCGCCTGAGTCATGCCAGCACGTTAGGCGTGGTAGATCGGAGCTCACCTCCCTCAGCGGGAGGATTCATGGGGTGATTAGGCACCAGGGAGCAGTAACGATGCTTCGATCCTGCAAGCAGGCCTCTGAATGATCCAACTCGTCGTGATGGGCGTCTCCGGTTCCGGCAAAAGCACCGTGGCCGCGCGGATCGCCAGCCGCACCGGCTGCGCATTGGCCGACGGCGACGACTTCCATCCCCCGTCAAGCATCGCCAGGATGGCCGCGGGCCGCCCACTCGATGATGCGTGGCGCAAGCCATGGTTGGAGGCGATCGCCTCGTGGCTCGCTGAGCGAGCCGCCCGCGGCGAGTGCGCCGTGGTAAGCTGCTCGGCGCTAACC
>JALZCN010000475.1 GCA_030863045.1 Actinomycetota bacterium
CGGCCGCGCAGCATCGCCACCGCGTACACGCTGGCCATCAGGAAGCCGGCGACCATGAACGCGGCCAGGATCATGTGCGTGGTCTGCGGCGGCGTGGCCGGATTGAACATCGCCGCCCACGGGTCAACCGCGATGATTCGGCCGTTCACCTCGTCGAAGCCCGTAGGCTGCTGCATCCACGCATTGGCGGTGACCACGAAGAACGCGCTGGCCACCCCGGCGATGACGATCGGGATCCCGGACAGCATGTGCGCCACCGGCGGTAGCCGGTCCCAGGCGTACAGGTAGATGCCCAGGAAGATCGCCTCGATGAAGAAGGCGATGCCCTCCAGGGCGAACGGCAGGCCGATCACCTCGCCGTAGGTACCCATGAGCCCCGGCCAGAGCACGCCCATCTCGAATGACAGGATCGTTCCGGACACCGCTCCGACCGCGAAAAGCACCCCCAGCGCCCTAGCCCACCGCCGGGCCAACAACCGGTAGGCCGGATCACCGGTGCGATTCCCGCGCCACTCCGCGATCAGTGTGATCGCCGGCATCCCTACGCCGAGGCAGGCAACGATGATGTGCCATCCCAGCGACAGGGCCATCTGCATCCGGGCGGCAGCCAAATCGGCCGGGGTGGCGGCGACGGCGAGCAATTCCAGGTTCATGATGCCTCCCCTTTGGTGAGCGGGGAGGGACTCAGACGACCGCCACGCCCAGCAGCGCCCCCACCCCGTAGGTCACCGCGGCGGCTGCCAGCCCGAGCAGCATCTGCCGCAGCCCCGACCGTAGCGGACCGCGGCCGGTGAAGAGGGTGGTTGCCGCGCCCAGGGCGAACAGGCCGAGGCCACCCGCGGCGGCTGCGACCAGTGCACCGGCCTGGCCGTCCAGCCAGACGAACGGCAGCACGGGTACCAGTGCGCCCACGGCGAAGAGCAGGAACGACGCCAACGCCGCCGCCCACGGGTTGCCTCCGCGTTCGTCCGGGTCAAGGCCCAGCTCCTCGCGGGCCATCACGTCCAGCGCATTGTCCGGGTCGTCCAGCAGGCGCTTGGCGACCTCCCTCGCCTGCTCTTCGGGCAGCCCGCGCGCCTGGTAGATCAGCCGCAGCTCCTGGACCTCCTCGTCGGGCAGTGTCGCGATCTCGTCGGCCTCGATCGCGAGCTGCCGCTCGACGAGCTCACGGGAGCTCTGCACGGAGACCCATTCACCGAGCGCCATCGAGAACGCGCCGGCCAGCAGCCCGGCCAGGCCGACGACCAGCACAACCGAACCGGCCAGCCCGGTGCCGGCCACCCCGGTGACGAGGCTGAGGTTCGACAACAACCCGTCGTTGGCTCCGAGCACCGCGGCTCGTACGGCATTGCCACCCGGCGTCCGGTGCCGGCCTTCCAGCCGGTTCAGCGAGGACCCGGGGACGCCGCCACGGATCTGGCCGAGCAGGAAGGCGTGTGAGCGCTCGTCCACCGACAACGACGTGTCGGCCGCCTCCGCCTGATCGTCATACATCGTTCGCCCTAGCCGTTCGGCGCGAGCGACGCTCGGAACCACGACAGCCGCGCCGAACCGTCGGGCCAGCAGGCCGAGTATCCGGGCCCGCACCGTCGGCTGCTTTGGCGGGACCCTCGTGCCGTGACGCCGGAGTCGGTCGGACCAGATGTGCGCGTGCCACGCCTCAACCTCGCCCAGACGCCGGTACACCTCCGCCAGCTCGGCGTTGGGTTCACCGTCTGCCATCGCACGGTAGATCGCCGCGCCGTCGACCTCGTCGCGAAAGTTGCGGCGCCAGCGCTGAACGTCCGCCCTGCTGGCCACGCGGTCCAGCTGAACCACCCCCGTCAAGGGCCCCGACCCGCCTCCCATACAGGACAACGGCGCTGGCCGCGCGGCGCT
The DNA here is from genome assembly GCA_030863045.1 of Actinomycetota bacterium. Classification (GTDB taxonomy): domain Bacteria; phylum Actinomycetota; class Actinomycetes; order Mycobacteriales; family Pseudonocardiaceae. The sequence goes on from JALZCN010000475.1 coordinate 1,879, forward strand.
TCCCCGCTAGCGGACGTGGATAGCCGTGCAGTGGATCACAGGGCTCTGGTCCGTCGCTATACCAGGGCGATCCGAACGCTGCCCGAGAGGCAGCGCACCGTCCTGGTACTTCGTGACGTCGGAGGCCGGCCGCGCTGGCGTTAACCCCGCTTGGCCGGTTGCACCTCACAGTCCGGACCCGGGTAGACCAGCCGCTCGCGGCCGTCGTCGAACCGGACGAGGTAGGGAGGCTGTCCGTCCGGGCCTCGCACTTCTACCACGTCGCCCATGCGGTCGGGCCGATCGACGGTGCGACCGTGCACGCACAGCCGGTCACCGATGCTCGCTCGCACGATGATCACCTCGTTGACTCAAATCAAGCGTCGCGACACCGAATTGACGCTAGGCCGGTCGGCGCTGGAGCTCAACACCTACAGGGGTCGAACTGACGCGCGGTATGCGGCTCCGTACGAAAGTCCATACCGGCTCGGTTTCGTGGCGGTCACCGAGCACGGCCCGTACCTCCTGTTGGGACGGCCCGCCCGCGCCGGCGCGCGCTGCCGGGGGATGATGGACCGCGTGTCTTCTGGACGGCCAGCGTTGCGAATCGGCCCTTACCGGGTCGATCCGCCGGTCGTGCTCGCACCGATGGCCGGGATCACCAACGTGGCGTTCCGGAAGCTGTGCCGGGAGCACGGTGCCGGGTTGTACGTCTGCGAGATGATCACCAGTCGGGCGCTGGTGGAACGGCACCCCGGCACCCTGCAGATGATCAGTTTCGATGCTGCGGAGCGGCCCCGCTCGATGCAGCTCTATGGGGTAGATCCGGCGACCGTCCGCAAAGCCGTGGAAATGGTTCGCGACGAGGATCGCGCTGATCACGTCGACCTCAACTTCGGCTGCCCGGTCCCGAAAGTCACCCGCCGAGGTGGCGGTGCCGCTCTGCCCTACAAGCGGGCCCTGTTCGGCGAGATCGTCCGGGGCGCGGTCGAGGCTGCCGGGCCGATCCCGGTCACGGTGAAGTTCCGGATCGGCATCGACGACGAGCACCGCACGTTCCTCGACGCCGGGCGGATCGCGCAGGACGCCGGCGCGGCCGCGGTGGCCCTGCACGCGCGCACCGCCGCGCAGCGCTACTCGGGCACCGCCGACTGGGACGCCATCGCCGCTTTGAAACAGGCCGTCACGTCGATCCCGGTGCTGGGCAACGGGGACATCTTCGCCGCCGCCGACGCGATCCGGATGATGGTGGACACCGGCTGCGACGGGGTCGTGGTGGGCCGTGGCTGCCTCGGGCGCCCGTGGTTGTTCGCCGAGCTGCAGGCCGCCTTCGCCGGCACCGCGGCCCCGACACCGCCGACGCTGGGGCAGGTGGCGGCCATCCTGCGCCGCCACGCCGAACTGCTCGCCGAGCACCTGGGCGCCGACAAGGGCCTTCGTGACCTGCGCAAGCACATCTCCTGGTACCTGCACGGCTTCCCGGTTGGCGGGGATGTGCGGCGCGTGCTGGGCATGGTGTCCAGCTTCGCCGAGCTGGACGAGGCGCTGGCGCGGCTGGATCCCGATGCCCCGTTCCCGCCCGACGCCGACGGCCCCCGTGGGCGCCAGGGTTCACCGGGCCGGGTGGCGCTGCCCCAGGGTTGGTTGGACGACCCGATGGACCCCGCGGTTCCGGCCGGTGCCGAATTACCCCATTCCGGCGGGTGAGCTGTCCTTCAGCGCTGTGGTTCCACGTTCATTCTTGGTTCATCGTGATCGGCGAGACTCCGGCGGCCGTCGGCCGTACCCTCGGACGATGCGGGAGACCTTCCACGCCGAGCTGGACACCCTGGTCGGAGACCTGGCCAGGACTGCCCGGTTAGCCGGGCAGATGATGACCAACGCCTCGACTTCGCTGCAGCATGCCGACTTGGCGCTCGCCGAGATGGTCATCTCCGACAAGAGTGACATGAAGGCGCTGTGTGAGGACATGAACCAGCGCTGCCACAACCTGCTTGCCTTGCAGGCACCCGTCGCGACTGACCTGCGAATAGTGGTCGCAGCCATGCATGCGGTGAGCGACCTGGAACGGATGTGCAACCTCGCCCAGCACATCGCCAAGATCGCCCGGATGCGGCATCCCATGGTGCCGGTCCCGGACGATGTCCGGCCGGTGTTCGCCCGGATGGGCGTGCTTGCCACCGGCCTGGCCGATGAAGCCGCAGCGGCGATCGAAAGCCGGGATCCAATGTCTGGCGAACGGCTGTCGCAGGCCGACGACGAGGTCGACGCGCTGCGCCGCAAGATCTTCCGGATCCTGCTCTCCGAGAACTGGTCGCACGGGGTGGAACCGGCGGTGGACGCCGCGCTGATCGGTCGTTACTACGAGCGCTTCGCCGACCACGCGGTGGCGATCGCGCGCCAGGTCAGTTTCCTCGTCACCGGCCTGCCACCCACGCGATGACTGACTGGTGCGCGGGTTCGCATCCCAGCGCGGTGCACTGCTGCCGTCGAGTTCGACACGAGCGCTCCCGTGCCGGCCACGGACAGCTCCCTTGTCGAACTCGGCGCGCTAAGAGCTGCGAACTGAGTTACCACGGTTACCGGTAGGGATCTGGGACACAGGACCGTAAATCGGGCGGTTGCGAGGCTACAGTTGGCGATGTGGGCGACAAGACCCCGCGAAGCCAGATGCGAGTCGCGGACACTGATCGAGAGCAGGTTGCGGAGCAGTTGCGGTCCGCGCACTCTGAGGGTCGCCTGGACCTCGCCGAGTACGACGAACGGGTCCGGCAGGCCTGGGAGGCGCGGACCTATGGTGAGCTCAAGGCCCTCACCGCCGACCTGCCACAGACTCGCGCCTCGGGTGCCACGATGCAGCACCGAATCAACGGGTTCGCGATCGCGTCACTCGTGGTGGGAACCATCTGGTTCTTCTGGATCGGCAGCATCCTGGCGCTGGCCTTCGGGTACACCGCGCGCAAGCAGATCAGGCAACGCGGCGAGCGCGGCGCCGGCCTGGCCACGGCCGGGATCATGCTCGGCTGGGTGGGCGTGGGGACGCTGGCCATAATCTTGAGCTTCGGGCTACTCGTGATGGTGGCTGGGACAGATCCCGCCCCAGCACCTCCCATACCGGCCGGCTGAGCAGCGGCCGGCGCTGGGGCGGTCAGGGCCGTAGGAACTCCACGTCGGTGTGATGACGGGTGAAGCCCAGCTTCTGGTAGGTCCGCAGGGCCGTGTCATTGTCGGCCTCGACGTAGAGCATGACTTCCGTCTGTCCCCGATCGCGGAGATGACCAAGGCCCGCCGTGATCAGCGCGCCCCCCACGCCAGTGCCCTGAGCGTCAGGGTCGACCGCGATCACATAGACCTCGCCGAGACCATCGGGGTGCACCTTGGTCCAGTGGAAACCGAGCAGCCGGTCGGACGGGTCCACCGCCAGCAGGAAACCCTTGGGGTCGAACCACGGCTGCGCCTCGCGCACGACGAGTTCGTTGACATCCCACCGGCTCTGCTCGGGATGCCAGCCGAACGCGCGGTCGTTCACGCGGACCACCGCGGCCTCGTCCTCGCCTGGCACGAAAGCGCGCAGCACCACCCCGTCGGGCAGGCGACGTGCCGGAATCGGATCGGCCAACCCGCGACGCAGCTGGAACAGTTCGCGCTTGCGGGCAAGGCCCGTCCGCTGTGCCAGCCGCAGCGCCGCCGGATGCTCGCCATGCGCCCACACCCACAGCGGCCCGGCAACCCGATCGAGCAGCGCTGCGAGCAACGCGCCGCCCACCCCGCGACGACGGTGCGCTGGATGCACCGCGAACTCAGCAGTACGACGGGCAACGTGTTCGTCCAGCCCCGCGTAGCCCACCAGGGTGCCGGTGGAGTTATGCGCCAGCAGGTGCACCGCAGTACCGGTCCGTGGATGAACCAGCCGCAGCACCGCCGCTTCGGACAGGGGGTCG
>JALZCN010000502.1 GCA_030863045.1 Actinomycetota bacterium
GCCGGGGGGTGGCGTTCAGGTTCTCGCTGGGGCCCTCCGAAGGTGGAGAAATTTCGTGTCGAGGATAACGGTTCATGGCCGTATGCCTCCGAGTTCTCGATAGCAATTTCTTCGAAGCTCGACGAGGTCAATCTACCTCCCCTCAAATAGGGCTTCTGCGAGAACGCAGGTCGCTTCTCGTCCATTCGCAGGATTGCGCAACGAATTAGGATGACAAGGGATATGCCGTTCCTGCATGACCCATTTCGGCAGGTATCAGCACGTTGTTGAGCCGTTGGCATCGTGCGCTCAGTAAGCGACCGGTCCAAGATCTAGCGGGACGCCACCTGCACGTTTGCTGGACAGCAATGTGTTAACGCCGCGCATGGTCACCATGAGTGCTCGGTTCTCATGTCCAGATCTACCGTCGGTTACATAGCGGCTACTGCGACGCCGGATACAAGAGTTCTCGAGCACGCATAGTGGCCTCGGCGTTAATTTATGTCAATCTTCCTACGCCTTTATTGCGATACGCAAGCAGGCCGATTTCACTCTGCATGTCGCCCTTCCGACACCAACCGTGGAAAAACCCTGCAGACGGTGGGACGCCAGAGTGCGACCGTCTGCCCTGGTGGCCGCAGACGGAGGTTCTCTAACAGCTAGGTAGCACTCTGCGTGCCGTCGTTCCGATTGCAGCCGTCATGAAACGCGGCAGACGTGGACGGCCAGAGTGCGATCGGTCTGCTTGGGAAAGGCAGAGGGACACCTTCTAACGGGACAGATGGCGCATTGCGCGTTACTTTCTGCGCTTTGAGAACTAGGTCACATTTAGATCACGACCGTAACCAGGGCGTCCGGCAAGCGTTATGCTGCTGACGGGGAGGCGACTCCCCATGTGCAAATCAGAAACGAGCAAAGGGGAGCTAAGTAGTAATGGCTAAGCTGCAGCAACAGGACGCTCTTGTGTGGAAGAAGAGTAGTGCGAGTGGGCTAGGTGAGTGTGTGGAGGTGGCCGAAGGGCCAGGGGCCATACACGTTCGTGACTCGAAAGACCCGGCGGGGCCTGTCCTGACCTTCTCGGCATCAGAATGGAATGCAGTCCTGAGCGATGTCCGCTCGGACAAGTTAGGTTTTTGATACAAGCGCAATCTTGGTCTGTTTACTGGCTGTCCGTTTCGGTCGTCAGTCGGCTAACAGCATCGTGGATAATTCTCACAGCGTCCTCCCTGCTGGCGATATGCTCCAATTCCCAGAAGGCGGCCAGATAGTTGGCGGGGGAGTACTTGTCTTGCTGCTCGGGTGAGCTCTCACGAATAATCGCTTCCTGAGTCAATTCTGGGTTTTCTATGTAGAGCACGTACTCGTCTTCGGGATCTGAGAACTCGAACACGTGGTATGCCACTCTCTGATTCGGGTATATACCGTACTCGAAAGGTATGACTCGCACGGTCATTTCTGGATGTTCGGCGAGCTCCTGCAGATGGCGAAGCTGCCGTCGCATGACATCGCGTCCACCTATAACCCTGCGGATAACAGCCTCGTCCATAATGAAGTGCAAGCTCGGCTCCGGTTGGCGTACCAGCAACTCCTGGCGTTCAACGCGGAGGTCGACGAGGGAGTCGACCTTATGTCGATTTTCGGCTCCGACTAAGCTGCTCAGGACTGTTCGGGCGTACTCCTCAGTCTGCAGAAGCCCAGGAATCAGAAAAGGTTCGAAACCCCGGATGATCGACGCCGAGGACTCACAGCCTAGAAAGGCGATGAACTCTGGCGTCACCACGTCTCTATAGATGCTCCAACGCCCCGGCTCGCGAGCAGCACGAGCAACAGCGACCAGAGCATTGATTCGAGTAGGATCGAGCCCGTAGTGACTCAGTAATGCGCGCAGATCATTAGTGCTGATATTGACCTGACCGCTCTCGATTCGAATCAACTTCGACTGAGACCAGTCCATGGCTTTTGCGACGTCGCGTTGGGTCATGCCAGCCGCCTCACGGGCGTTGCGGATCTCAGTCCGGAGCCTGCGACGGTGGATCGCGGGGTCTGGACTTACTGCCTCGGACATCTGGCGTTCCCCTCCTTGTACAGCCCCACGACCCGCGCTTCGCTCACGAAGCAGCCACATAGTTAACTGGCAGCTGACGAGAGCGCACGGAGAGTACCCGCCATGTCCTGCTCGGGCATTAGTTGGGTGGCGACCGCCGGGTCCTCAGGGAAATCAAAGCAGTGCCCTAAACCTGTGGACAAGCGGGAGCGGACTACGTTCCCGGTGATCAGCTTACGCTTTCAAGCAGGTCGCTCTTGCGCGTCGGTCGCGGAGGTAGGTCCCTGCGCTCCCTCATCCCCGCTCCAGTCGACCGCAGGTGGTTCACATCCCTCAGCAAGGCGTTTCCCCAACTGGGGCGGCGCGGTAGCCTGTCGCAACAGATGTGCAGGTTTCGCCATGGTATGACCGGGTTCAGACTGCAGCGCGTTGGTGCGCTGCCATGACGACCGCTGCGTCGCGCAGGCGGCGCCGGTTGTCCGCGGGAGCGCGGCGCTGTCCCGGTGGAGGTGCGGACATTGTCAACGGGATACCACTGCGACGACTGATCCGCCGAAACCTTCGGGAGGGAGCAGGCCATAGCGGGCGACGATGACACCAACACGACAGCGGCGTCTCCACCGACCGGATGCACCCCGATCAAAGGATCATCACATATAGAGGCTGATGATTCTGATCTCGAAGCTACTTCTAGGCACCCGACGGCAGAGCTGGACGACATGCGTCCTGCGGATAGCCGGGACGATGCGGCTGCCGGGCCTCGGCTCGACCCGGCACAGCGGGTTGAACCAACGGAGCAGTTTATGCGCCCCGATGAGAACGGCTACGTCGCGGACGAGCGAGCTGCCGGCCCCATGCCGGACGCGGCGCCGCTGCCAGCTGAGTTCGCCCTGCGACTCACCGCGATTGAGGCAGGGCTGGCCGAGGTGGCGCGGCGGCTCGCTGGCGAAAGCGACCGGGCGCTCGCCAGGGAGCGGGTGATCGATCGTCAGCACGAGGAGATCGAACGGCTTAAGGCGATCGAGCGGGCCGGCCAGCTGCGGCCGATCATCACGGATCTGTGCCGGCTGCGCAACGGTCTGTTGCGGCAGGCCGAGACGGTTCCCGCCGAGATGACCGGTCCGCAGGTTGCCGCCCTGCTCGAGTCGTTCGCCGCGACCGTGGAGGAGACGCTGGAGCGCTGCGGCGTCGCCGTCCTACCTCGGGAAGCGGGCGCTGCCTTCGCGCCGAGCCGCCAGCAGGTCGCCGCCGTCATGGAGATCGACGACCCGGAGCGCGACGGCACGGTGGCTGAGGTGATTCAGGACGGCTACACGGAGATCGACGGTGGAAAGGTCGTCTTTCCGGCTCGCGTCAAACTTCACCGTTACGTGACGAAGGAGAAGGCTGATGGCTGACAGCCTCAATGGCGCATCGGACGGCGCCAGCCGGGTCTTCGGCATCGATTTGGGAACCACCTACTCCGCAATCGCCTACATCGACGAAACTGGGCGGCCGACGGTGTGCCGCAATGACAACAACGCCGAGATCACGCCGTCGGTCGTGCAGTTCGAGACGCCGACGAACGTCGTGGTCGGCGAGTCGGCCAAGCAGTCGGCTTTCATCGACGCCGACAGCGTAGTAAGCCTGATCAAACGGCAGATGGGCGAGGATCGGGAGTACGAGTTCCACGGCGAGGTCCATACGCCGGAGTCGATCTCGGCGTTGGTCCTGCGCCGCCTGGCCACCGACGCCGCGAACTACACCAGCGGCCCCGTCGATCAGGTTGTGATCAGCGTGCCGGCGTACTTCGGTGCGCGGCAGAAGGAGGCCACGCAGAAGGCTGGCCTGATCGCTGGGCTCGACGTCGTGGGCATCCTGCCCGAGCCGGTGGCCGCCGCCGTGCACTACGACCTGACCAAGGGTGGAGCCGACAAAACCGTGCTGGTCTACGACCTGGGCGGCGGAACGTTCGACACCACCGTGATCCGTGTGGGCGCCAACGAGATCACGGTCATGTGCACCGATGGGGACACCAACCTGGGCGGCGCGGACTGGGACGCCCGGCTGCGCGACCATCTCCTGGAGCGCTTCGTCGACCAGGCCGCCCCCCCCGAGTCCCCCGAGGAGGACGCGGAGTTCCTTCAGGAGGTCGCGAACAAAGCCGAGGAGGTCAAAAAGCAGCTGTCGGTGCAGGAAAGCCGGCCGGTGCAGCTGCGCTTCGCCGGGGCCGCGGCGCGGATCGAGGTCACCCGGGCCGAGTTCGAGACGATGACCGCAGACCTGCTGGACCGAACCATCGAGATCGTGCGGCGGACGTTGGACACCTTGGAGCAGCGGTCACCGGGCGCGGTAATCGATGAGGTGCTGCTCGTCGGCGGGTCCACCCGCATGCCGATGGTGAGCGCCCGGCTGGCCAAGGAGTTCGGCTGGGACCCGAAACTGCACGACCCGGAGTTGGCGGTCGCCAAGGGCGCCGCGATCTTCGCGCTGTCCCGGGTGGTGTACAGGATGCAGCAGGAGGCTAAGGAAGGTGCCGGCAGTGACGTCGAGGCGCAGCGTGCGGCGGCCAAGGTCGTCACCGACGTCGCCCGCCGGTACGGCCTGCCCGAGGCAACGGTCAAAGCGCTGTCCGCCAAGAAGACCCGCAGCGTTCTCCCGAAGGCGTTCGGGGTGGGAATGCAGGATCGTGACACCGGCCGGAATTACGTCACGCACCTGGCGTTCGCCAACGATCCGCTGCCGACCGGTGACCGCACGGTCGTCGCCGAGACCCTTCGCCACGACCAGACCACGTGCCTCATCGAGCTTTATGAACAGGCCGGCACGGTGGTGAGCGACGAGCTGTCGGCAAACAACCCGCTCGACAACGGCAGTGGTGTTATCAGGGGCATCCCGCCACAGCCCGTGGGACAGTACGCGAAGATCGACATCGTCATGTCCATAAACGAAGATGGACTGCTGCAACTGCGGGCCACCGAGCGCAGCACCGGCCATGACGTGGTCATCGAGGTCACGATTGGCTTGTCCGCCGAGCAACTCGAAGAGGCCATCGACACTGTTTCGAAGATTTCGATCTCGAGCTGACTCAGATGGTCGGGTTTGATCCTCGGGCTTACGAGGACCAGGTGCTCAAGCCGCTGCGCAAGCGGCTGCCGCATCTGCCCGATGATCTGCTGAGCCGCTACGCGGTAGAACTGACCATGGATGCCGCCGCGCTGCGCGAGCGGATCGACAGCGTGGTCCGGTTGTGGAACAAGGCGGCGCTCAAGGCCGGGCCGACCGGCCTGGTGTGCCAGCAGTTGCTGCGCGACCACCAGGACCTCCAGCGCGATGGCAGCGCGGACCTCATCAGCCCGCAGTGGTGGCAGACCCGGGAGGCGTCCCGCCACCAGCAGCTGGGCTCGGACATCGAGGACCTGGCCGCGCTGCTGGAATCGAGCCACGGTGAGCTCGGTGTGATCACGCCCAACCAACTGCGGGCAGCGGCCGCCGCCCATCCCACCCTCGGGGACGCCGAGATCGACCAGGCCCGCACGATAGCGGGGCTGGAGATCGTCGAACCCTTCGAGCTCCCGGCCACGGCCGGGATGCGCGGCAGGCTCGACAGCCTGAACACCAAACTCCTTGCCGCGGGCGTCAACAGCATCCCGCGGCTGCTTTTCCCTGATCTGTCCGCGTTTGGCCTGCTCGGTGGGTTCACCGTCACCCCGCTGCCCACTGACCGTGACGCGGAGCTGTCGGAAAAGGTCGCGCAGATGCGCGGGCGGGACCTGGACAAGGCGCAGGACAGCCCGGCCACCCGGGCGAGTCGGGAAGCCGTGGGCATCCTGATCAATGAGGCCAACGGCGGCGCCGATCTCACCACGCTGGCCCTGTTCCACCTGCTGCAGGAAGTTCGGGACAAGCGTGCCGACGGCGCCCAGCCCCGCACGCTGCTCAGCCTGCTGACCCGCAGAGGGCTGCGGGGTGCCGACGCGAGCCGGATCGCGGTAAGTGTGCTCGCCGAATCCGGCCGCCGCGAGTCGCTCGCCGCCGTCACCAAGGCCCTGGCGCAGGGAAAACTGGTTGCCGCGCACCAGCTCGCCACCACCCTGGCCGGCCCGCACGGCGAGACGGCACGCGAAGCCGTGCAG
>JALZCN010000503.1 GCA_030863045.1 Actinomycetota bacterium
CCGCGGCGATGCCCGACGAGCACACCTCGGTGGCTGGCAAGATCCCCGAACAGCCTGGGGCCAGCAAAGGTCGCCGCCGAATCAGCACGGTGAGAGCTGACCCGAAATAGGTGCGGATGGGGCCGGTGGCGCTGGTCTGCCTTATTGCCGGGCGCGCGCACCGCAAACTGGCCGGGTTCCATGATCGACCGGCTGGCGACGCGGGCGGCTGCGAGCATATCTGTATGGACACCGCACTGGAGGAGCTTGCCGCCGCGCACGGCGTCGCCACCTGGTACCGGGACGCGCAACGGCGGCGGGTCGACGTCGACACCGAGGTGGTGCGTCGGGTGCTCGCGCTGCTTGGCGTCAGCGCAGACACCCCGGCGCAGGTCCGCGACGCGCTGACCGCAGCCAAACAGCCCGGGCTGCTAGCCACCGTGGCGGTACGGCAGGGCCAGTGCCGGGAGATCCCGATGCCCGGCGTGCTCACCGATGAATGGGGCGCCCACACGCCGGTCAGCGGGACGCTGCCGGTCGATCTTGCGCCCGGCTGGTATTCGTTGGCCAGCGGTGATCAGCACACCACCGTGCTGGTGGCCCCCCCGACGGTGCCCGAGTCACCGCGCACCTGGGGCTGGATGCTGCAGCTCTACGCCCTGCGGTCGGGGAAGTCGTGGGGCATCGGAGACCTCGCCGATCTGCGGGAGTTCATCGGCTGGACGGCCACCGAGCATGGCAGTGGTGCCGTACTGGTCAACCCGCTGCACGCGGTGACCCCGACCTGTCCCGTGCAGCCCTCGCCGTACAGCCCATCGAGCCGTCGCTTCGTCAACCCGCTCTACCTCAGCATCACAGACATCGGTGCCTATCGCGGCGGGGATCCGGCGTTGCGGGCTGAGGTGGACGCTTTGCGGGTTGACACGGGCGTCGAGCGGATCGACTACGACGCCGTCTGGCAGTCCAAGCGGGCCGCGTTAGAGCTGCTGTGGCGCGCCAACGGCGCCCCGTGGCCGACGATGTCGGAGGGGTTGAGCGACTTCGCGACGTTTTGCGCGCTCGCCGAGCGGTATGGCCCGCGCTGGTCACGCTGGCCCAGCGAGCTGCGGCACCCGTCGACGGCCAGCGCGGACCCACAGCGGGTCGCGTTCCACGCCTGGGTGCAACAACAATGCGCCGAGCAACTGGCCGCCACCCGTAACGCCGCCCACGAGATGGCCATCGGGGTGGTGCACGACCTCGCCGTGGGGGTGGATCCCGAGGGCGCCGACGGCTGGGCGCTGCAGGATGTGCTCGCCATCGGGGTGACCGTCGGCGCCCCACCGGACACGTTCAACCAGCAGGGGCAAGATTGGGGGCTGCCGCCGTGGCGCCCGGACCGGTTGGCCGCCACCGGTTACGCCGCGTACCGGGACATGCTGCGCGCCGTGCTCGCGCATGCCGACGGCCTGCGCATCGACCACGTCGCCGGCCTGTGGCGGGTGTGGTGGGTGCCCCCGGGGGCGTCTCCGGACCGGGGCACCTATGTGAACTACGACGCCACGGTGATGCTCGCGGCGCTGGCCCTAGAGGCGCACCGGGCTGGCGCGGTGGTGATCGGCGAGGATTTGGGCACCGTGGAGCCAGAGGTCACCAAGACCCTGGCGCAACAGCAGATGCTGGGCAGCGCGGTGCTGTGGTTCGCCCGCGACGAGCAGGCCCCAGATCAGCCGCTGCTGGCTCCGCAGCACTGGCCGCAATGCGCCGCGGCCAGCATCTCCACCCATGACCTGCCCACGGCGACCGGCTTTCTCCGCGGCGAGCACGTGCGGGCGCGCGCCGCGCTGAAGCTGCTCAACGACGAAGCCGCAGAGTGGGCCCAGGCCGAAGTCGAACGCGCCGAGTTGATCAGTTTGCTGCGCGCCGAGGGCCTGCTCGGCGCGGAAGCAGAGGATGAAGACGACATCGTGACGGCGATGCATGCGTTGCTCGCCCGCACGCCCTGCCGGCTGATCCTGGTCTCCCCTTACGACGTGGTGGGAGAGATACGCCAACCCAACTTGCCCGGCACCGTCGACGAGTATCCGAACTGGCGGCTGCCGCTGCCGGTGACACTGGAGCAGCTTCAGCACGATCCGCGGGTCCGGCGCACAGTCGCCGACCTTCGCACTGCGGGCAGGGTGCTACCAGCGACGAGCGTGGAAACATAGGTAACGCGGCCCACCCTTGGAGGTGTCATGAGCGACGACTCTCTCGACGAGTTCCGGCAGAGCCCTACAGGATGGATGCTCGAGCAGGAGATGGAGGTAGCAGCGGAGGTCTACGGTCCGGAGCCCAAGAGCCTTCGCAGTCCTCGGTCGGAGCTCAGTGACGAAGAGCTACTCGAGCGGTACCGAACCCTTCTGGGGTTCGAGTTGAAATGGGAGACATAGCGATACCAGCGGTCTTCCCTACCGACCGATAGACCAGCCTCCCATCTTCACCGACGTGCCCTGATTCGTGCGGCGGCCACTACTTGGTCATTTCCGCCCACGCGGTCTTGCCGTCGGGCGCAACGTCGACACCCCATGCCGTGGTGAGGTTTCCCAGCATCTCCACCACCAGATCCATCTCCCGGTGCAGCGGGTCGGTGGAACGCTTCGCGGCTCCGGGCAGCGCGGTCGGGGACGCATCCTGGATGGCCACCCGCAGGCCGCGGGAACCTCGCTCCAGGGTCAGCCCTGGGGCGGTGCCCGCGTGACCGATCGCAATGTCCACCAGCTCGCTGACCACGACTTGAGCGGTGTCTTGCAGTTCGTCATCGACCTGCCACTGTGGGCACATGTCGCGGACCAACTGCCGGGCGGTGGCCGGGGCCCGCACGTCGCAGGGCAACCGAGTCCGCATGCGCACAACGTCGGGCCGCCGGTCGATTGCGGCCTCGGCCTCCAGCAGCAAGTGATATACCGGAACGAAGACGGGCACCTGTTGGGTCGCCAGCGCTCGAGCCATCTCCTCGTCGGGTCGGCACAGCGCGATCTTTGCCGTGGGCCAGCCGCCGCAGGCAGCCAGGGCGGCGGGAAAAATACCTACCCACGACGCTTGCGGCCCCAATTGGAACCCGTCAAGATCGACTACAACCCGGCCGTAGTCGTGCAGCTGCCTCACCAAGACCCGGCGCAATTCCGTCGCAGCGTGCGATGTCAGTAATCCGCGCGGGTGCACCATCACCACCTGGCCGCGGCAACGCACCGAAACGTCGAATCCGGGGTCCATCCCACCACCCGTGTTCACCGGTCACCGAGGTTCGGTATGCATACCCGGTGCTGGCCGATTATGCCTGGCAAACGGTGTGATCTCCGACGCCCTCACCCAGATGGCAGGCATAGACACCCGCCGAGCGGGATACCCAACCGTAGACATGGTGCGAAGCAGGAGTCACTGGGGAGCGTCGATGTCGATTATGGGGTGGGTGAGATGGCGAGTCGTTCAAATGCCGCCGACGATGGTGTGGGTTTCGGGACCGGGAGCATGACATTGAACGCTCGTCTTCACATTGACGCACACTTCTGCGGCCGCACGCTGGTGGTGCAACCCGTCGGAGAGCTGGCCCCAGAGA
>JALZCN010000512.1 GCA_030863045.1 Actinomycetota bacterium
CGCAGGCCCTTCCCCCCACCACCGCACGACGGCTTGAGGAGCACCGGGTAGCCGACCGCTGCGGCCGCGGCGGTCAATGCCTCGTCGCTGCTGTCGCCGTCGCTGCCGGGTAGTACAGGAACACCCGCAGCCGCCACGGTCGCCTTGGCCCGGATCTTGTCGCCCATCGTCTCGATCACACTGGCAGGAGGCCCCACGAAGGCCAGGCCGGCCGCGGCGCAGGCCCGGGCGAAGGCGGCGTTCTCTGAGAGGAACCCATACCCGGGGTGTATGGCTCGGGCACCGGCGCGAGCGGCGGCGTCCAAGATCTGCTGGATGGACAAGTAGCCGCCGGCCGAGCCGGCATCAAAATCACCGCCGGCTGAGCCGGTATCAAAAACACCGCCGGCCGAGCCGGTATCAAGATCACCCTGTACCGTCGGCGCAGGGTCAAGCCGGACAGCGATGTCTGCTTCGCGGACATGCCTGGCGCCGGAGTCGGCGTCGCTGTACACGGCCACCGAGCCGATGCCCATCGCGCGCAGCGTGCGGATCACCCGAATCGCAATCTCGCCGCGATTGGCCACCAGCACCTTGTCGAACATCTGCGAGGCCTGCGTGCAGGGCCGAGCCATCATCACCGCCTTACATCCGAAAGATGCCGAAGCGGGTAGGCGGCAACGGCGCGTTGGCGCAGGCGGACAGCGCCAACCCGAGCACCATCCGGGTGTCCGCTGGATCGATCACCCCGTCGTCCCACAGCCGGGCGGTGGAGTAGTAGGGGTGGCCTTGATGCTCATATTGGGCACGTATGCGGTTCTTGAAAGCCGCCTCAGGCTCCGGATCATCCGCGCCCCGAACGGTGGCGAGGACCAGAGCTGCCTGCTCCCCACCCATCACCGAGATCCGCGCATTGGGCCACATGAACAGAAACCGCGGCGAGTAGGCCCGCCCGCACATCGAGTAGTTCCCGGCGCCGAATGAGCCGCCGATGATGACAGTCAGCTTGGGCACCCGGGTGGTGGCAACGGCGGTAACCATTTTTGCGCCGTGTTTGGCGATGCCGCCGGCCTCATACTCTCGGCCCACCATGAAACCGGAGATGTTCTGCAGGAACACCAGCGGAATGCCGCGCTGGTCGCACAGTTCGATGAAATGCGCACCCTTGAGCGCCGACTCACCAAACAGGACCCCATTGTTAGCCACGACGCCCACCGGGTGACCGTGCAACCGGGCGAAACCGGTGACCAGGGTGGTTCCGTACTCGGCCTTGAATTCCGACCACCGGCTGCCGTCGACGATCCGGACGATCGCCTCCCGGACGTCGTAAGGAGTGCGGGGGTCCACCGGTACCACGTCGTAGATCCCGGCCAGGGTGGGCTCTTCGGTGGCGATCACGTCCCACGGCCGAGACGGGCGGGGCCCGAGGGTGCCGACGATGGAGCGGACGATCCGCAGCGCGTGAGCGTCGTCGTCGGCGAGGTGGTCGGTCAGTCCCGAGATGCGGGAATGCAGGTCGGCGCCGCCGAGCTCCTCGGCGGTCACCACCTCGCCGGTGGCGGCCTGCACCAGCGGCGGTCCACCGAGGAAGATCGTGCCCTGATTGCGGACGATCACCGCCTCATCGCTCATCGCCGGCAGGTAGGCGCCGCCCGCGGTGCAGGAGCCCAGCACCGCGGCGATCTGTGGGATACCGTGCGCGGACATCGTCGCCTGGTTGTAGAAGATCCGACCGAAGTGCTCCCGGTCGGGGAACACCTGATCCTGCTCGGGCAGGTAGGCCCCACCGGAGTCGACGAGGTATACACACGGCAGCCGGTTGTGCAGCGCCACCTCTTGGGCGCGCAGGTGCTTCTTGACGGTCATCGGGTAGTAGGTGCCGCCCTTGACGGTGGCGTCGTTGGCGACGATCACACATTCTCGCCCGGCCACCCGCCCGACCCCGGTGATGATCCCAGCGGCCGGGGCTTCGTCGCCGTACATGCCGGTGGCCGCCAGCGGGGACAGCTCCAGGAAGGGACTCGAGGGGTCCACCAGCGAGTCGACCCGGTCACGAGGCAACAGCTTCCCGCGCGCAACGTGGCGCTGCCGAGCCCTCGGCGGTCCACCCATCCGGGCCTTCGCGAGCCGCTCGCGTAACTCGACCACCAGCGCCATGTGCGCCTCAATGTTGCGCGCGCCGGCCTCCCGATCGACCCCACCCACCACGGCGTCCATCGTCGCTGTCCCCCTACCTCGGGCCGGCGCTCCCACCCCACGTTAGCCCTGTTCCCCCACGACCACCGTGCACCGCATTGAGTGTGACCCTTCCCCCGGCATAGCCGGTTCAGGCCTCATCGGGCGTTGTGGAAGATGATGCCCAGCACGATGCGGTCACCGGTGCGCACCGCGCTGACACCGTGGCGCATCTGTACGCGGTGGTAGCCGCGGGTGCCCAGTGCGGGCCGGTGCCGGACGGGAAAGATCACCGCCTGACCCTGACGCGGGCGGGCCACTATCGGCCGGGACTGCCGGCGGGGCCGCTGCTCGACGAACACGCTCTCCCCGCCGGTGAAGTCCTCATCAGGCCTGCTCAGCATGATCAGGAACTGCAGGGGGAACGTGAGGTCGCCGTAGATGTCCTGGTGCAGGCAGTTGTAGCCACCCGGCCCGTAGCGCAGCAGCAACGGGGTGGGTTTGTGCTGGTCGGCAGCTGCGCACTCGTCGAGTAGGCCGTCGAGGGTCTCCGGGTAGCGACGCTCGCCCAGCCGGCCGGCCCACCGATTCGCGATTGCCGCCAGATTCGGGTAGAGGCGCTCTCTCAGCGTCTGTACCAGCGGGGGCAACGGATCGGCGAAGTAGCGGTAGCTGCCCTCGCCGAACGCATGCCGTGCCATGATGACGGTGGCGCGAAACCGGGCGTCGTCGTCGAACATGCCGACCATTTCGGCGCACTGTTCGGGCGAGAGCAGCGGCGGTGTCATCGCGAAGCCCGAGTCGTCCAGCTGGCCACCCAACGCCGACCAGTCAAGGTCGACCAGCACTGGTAGCTCGATCTCCGCCGGACGGGTCGACATTTTGCCGGTTCTGCTCATCGCGGTCCTCCTGTTCGGGAGCGGATCGAGTTCTCGCATGGGTCGCCGCGCCTACCTCACCAATCCCACTTCGCGCCGACCGGTTGCAACCACGCAGCAGCGTCGCGCGCGCCAGCCGTGGTTTGCCGTGCGCGATTCGACACGGATACCCACCCTGCCGCCGGGCAGCTCACCACCCCCGCATCAATGTTGTCGTCAACCCCCGTACTCAACCATCGGTCCGGTGGAGCGTGTGACGACCGCGGCGCTGCTCACAAGTTGCGTAGGAATCCGATCAACAGCGCGGTGATGTGCTCGGGCGCCTCCTGTTGCACGAAGTGCCCGATGCCGGGCAGCAGCGCGTAGCGGTAACCGTCCCCGGCCCAGCGGGCCGAGCGGCGGGCGGTGCGCTCCAGCACGTACGGGTCATCGGCACCGTGCACCTGCAGGACCGGTACCCGGGCCACCCGGTTGACTGCGCGGGACAGCCTGCGCCCGTCGAACCGGAACTGCGAGCGACCCACCCACCGGTAGTACTCCAATGCGCAGTGCGCTGCAGCGGGAATCAGCATGGCCTCGCGGTAGCGTCGGGCCACGGCGGTGAATTCGTTCGACGCACGCCAGCCCGGGCCTGCCCCGCGGCGCAGGATCTGTTCCACCAGCGCCGCACCGTCGCGGGTGAGGCGGCGCTCGGGCAGCCAGGGTGCCTGGAAGCAGGCCAGGTGGCGGGCCGCCGCGCGCTGTGCCGGATCATGCAGCAGCGCATGGCCCAGCGCCAGTGGATGCGGCGCGGCCAGCACCGTCATCGAGCGCACCACCCTGGGGTGCAGCGCGGCCGTGCACCAGCTCAGTATCCCGCCCCAGTCGTGCCCGACGAAGTCGGCTTGGCGTTCCCCGAGCGCTCGGACTAAGCCGGCTACGTCCCCGGACAGGGTCCACAGGTCATACCCCCGGGGAGGCTTGTCCGAGTCACCGTAGCCGCGCAGATCCACCGCGACCGCGCGCATCCCCACTGCGGACAGCGCCGGGAGCTGGTGCCGCCAGGACCACCAGAACTCCGGGAAGCCGTGCAACAACAACACCAGGGGGCCGCTTCCGGCCTCCGCCACATGCAGCCGGATCCCGTTCGCCGATATTTCGCGGTGCGTCCACGGTCCGGGAATCCGGACCGAACTGGGATCCGGCGGGCGGCTCACTCCGTGGGCGGGCTGGGCCCGTCAGCACTGTGGTGAGCGCGCCGGTGGGTGAGCGCCGCCCCGGTGTCGCGGACGGTGCTGATCGTGCGTTCCGGCTTCCGGATGCTGCGCACCCGGCGCCATCCCACCAACGCGAATCCTGCCGCGGCGGCCAACATCAACCCGAAGACAACGCCGAATCCGGCCCACTCCGGCAACCAGATGGCCAGTACCTCGGCCACCGTGATGAACAGGAAGAACAGGCTGAACAGCAGGATCGTGAGCGCGACGAGGAAGAATACGCTGCCCTTGACGCCCTTGCGGACCTCGGCGGTCACCTCTGCCTTGGCGAGTTCCACCTCGGCGCGGAACAGGGTGGAGAAGTGTGTGGCGGCGTCGCGGACCAGGTCTCCCAACGGTGCATCCGCAAGCTTCGGGAGCTCTGCCGGCGACAGCGGGACGTAGGGCGCCGCAGACGGTGATTCCGGTTTGGCGTGCCGGCCGGTGCGGGGCTGCGTGCCTGTCACGGGCCACATGGTGCCATGGCCCATCTCGATCACATCCTGTGGTGGGCGTCTGCCGCACGGTAACCGGATTCGCATCGCCGACGCTCACGTCGTGATCTACGCACGCCGTAGCGGCCAGCAGGTGGTTGCCACTGACCCGATCGATCTTCGCCGTCTCGATCCGCACCTCGAAGTCGTCACGGTCTGAACTCGGGCACACCGTCGTTCAGGCGGTCACCCGTGGTCGCGGAGGACTCCACGGGCGGCGCCTCATTCTGCTCCGGAGCCGCGGAATCGCTTCAGCTCACTGCGGCGACGCTTATCAGCCAAGCGGCGCTCCCGGGCAGCCCGGGACGGCCGGGTAGGGCGGCGGGTTGGCGGATCCGGCGCTAGTGCCTGGCGAAGCATCGCTGCCAGCCGGAGCCGGGCCGCTTCCCGGTTGCGCAGCTGGGTGCGGTGCTCCGCGGCAATCACCGTGACTACCCCGCCTACCAGGCGCCCAGTCAGCCGGTCCAGCACCCGAGCCCGTTGCGCCGCCGTGAAAGCCGTGCTCGCCGCCACATCAAAGACCAGTTCGACGCGTGAGTCGGTGGTGTTCA
>JALZCN010000531.1 GCA_030863045.1 Actinomycetota bacterium
CGGCAGGCCCGGCCCGCACCCCGTGCTGCGCGGCGACCTCGCCCTGGTCGGCCTCCCGGGCCTGGTCTACACGCCCGCGTCCGGCCTCGGCCTGCCCGCGGTCGCGTTCGGGCACGGCTGGTTGCAGCCGACGTCGCGCTATGAGGATCTGCTGCGTCACCTGGCCACCTGGGGGTTGGTCGCGGGGGCGCCTGCCACCCAGGGCGGCGTGTTCCCGTCGCACCGCCAATTCGCTGCCGACCTCCGCACGACACTGGACGTGTGCGCCGGCGTACGGCTGGGCGAAGGGGCGATCAGCGTAGACGCCGGCAAGCTCGGCCTGGCAGGGCATGGGATGGGAGGTGGGTGTGCTGTGCTCGCCGCGGCGACCGACGACCGTTGCCGTGCGGTGGCAACGCTGGCGCTGGCCGAGACCATGCCCTCAGCGGTCGTCGCGGCGCGCGACTGCGCCATGCCGGGCCTGCACCTGGCTGGGGAGAAGGACCTGCTGGCGCCACCAACCGGCCACGCCAACCCGGTGGCTGCGGCTTGGGCGGGGCCAGTCCAAGTGCGGCTGCTGCCCGATGCCAGTCATCTCGGTTACCTTCAAGGCCAGCACTGGACAGACCTGCTCTTCAACAGCCGGCCACAGTACGGGACTCGACGAGCCAGCCGTGCACTAGTCACTGCGTTCCTGTTGCACCATCTCGCCGGGATCACCGACTACGACGCGGTGTTGGCGCAACCCCGCTAGTGTGATTTGACGAGTCTCCGACGCCTTAGGTGGCTTATAGTAAGCGCAGCGCCGCGCCGGGCGCTTTGCCAAAGGGAGTCGCCATGGTTATCGGTTACATTATGCTGGTCGTCCTCTGGATTGTGATTGCTATATTCGCGCTCGGGGCTATATGGTCAGTTATCAGGTCGGCGGGACGGTAGCGTCCCTTACTACGTTCTTGAGTAGAACGTAGTAAGGGAAGTCAACTCGCGGTCGCAACAATTGTGGTGGCCACGTTTTCAGGGCAGGGCTTCGACCATCACTCGCACCAGCTGGTCGGTGCCCGATGTCCGCGACCGCGACGTTGACCAACACCGGTGACAGCCGGGTCCTCAGGCGGCCAGATCGGCCAGCTGCCTGAGGCGGCCATCCGGTCCATCAGTCGCAACGCGCTGAGCAGGCCGTCGTGGTTGGCGTGGCTGCGCGGCACGGCGGCAACGCAGCGAGTACTAACGCTTGGAGTACTGGGGCGCCTTGCGAGCCTTCTTGAGGCCGTATTTCTTACGCTCTTTGACCCGGGCATCACGGGTGAGGAAGCCGGCCTTCTTCAGCGCCGGACGGTCATCAACGTTGAGCTCCACCAATGCGCGGGCAATAGCCAGCCGCAGCGCGCCGGCCTGACCGGAGGTACCGCCACCGGAAAGGTTGCCGATCACGTCGTAGGACTCGGGGCGGTTGACGGTGAGCAGGGGCTCCCGGATCAGCTGCTGATGTACCTTGTTCGGGAAGTACATCTCCAGGCTCGTGCCATTGAGCGTGAAGGCACCGCTGCCGGGCACCAGGCGTACCCGGACAACCGCCTCCTTGCGGCGGCCGACTGCCTGCACTGCCGTGCCGCTGGCCACCGGCACCGCCGACACGAGCGGCACCCGGGCAACGGCAGGTTGCCCGTCCTCGGGTTGCGGCGTCTGTGGAGTGGTCACGGCGTCTCTCGGGTCCTCACTGGGAAAGGGTGCTGGGTTCGACGTGGTCACTGAGCTACCTGCGTGATCTCGAACGACTGCGGTCGTTGAGCCACGTGGGGATGTTCGGCGCTCGCGTAGACCTTGAGCTTGCGGCCCATCGCCCGACCCAGCGTGTTCTTCGGGAGCATGCCCTTGACAGCCCGCTCTACCAGTCGCTCCGGCTGCGTGGCGAGCATCTCGCTGAAGGAGCGCCGCTTGAGCCCGCCTGGTCGGCCACTGTGCCGGTAGACGAAGCTTCGATCGCCCTTGTTGCCCGACAAGGCCACCCGGCCGGCATTGACGATGACAACGAAGTCGCCGGTGTCGACATGCGGGGCGTAGGTCGGTTTGTGTTTGCCGCGCAGCAGCGTGGCGGCCTGGCTGGCGAGGCGACCCAGCACCACGTCCGTGGCATCGATGACATGCCAGGCGCGTTGGACCTCGCCAGGCTTAGGGTTGTACGTGCGCACGAACCTACCTCGTCATCAGTTTCGTCGGGGTGCCGGTGCGGGCATGCATCCTTCAAGGATGGGCGTCTTACAGGGAGCCACGCACGCCCACACAGCAGTAGAGAAAACGATACCGACCGCCGCGCAATGCGGTCAAAGCGGGGTCGCCGCCGGTGGCTCAGGCCAATACGCCGACGACGACCCCGGGACTGATCCGCGCGGTTACGCCCAGCGAGCCCGGTTCGCTGCTTCGCCAGCCTGATAGTTGTCGTTCGACGTGCCCAACGCCACCCCGATCTGGTTCAGCACCTGGTTCAGGTCCGCCGCCGATCGATCCCACTTGGCCTGGTGGGCCTGGTAGGCAGTCGCCGCATCACCGGTCCAGGTCGCCACCATCGGTTGCAGGTACCTCTTGAGATCCTCCATCTCCCGGCTGATATTGGTCCACGTCGTCTGGATCGAGCTCCGCGCGCTTTCAAGCTCGCCGAACGTGACCAGGATTTCGCTCACGTGTCTATCTCCTTGATCTGGTCTGCCAGCGTTACGGGTGAACCACGGACTCAGTTATCCAGCGCCTGGCTGATCCGCGAGTAGGTCTGGTTCTCGGCCTCGTCGGCCTGCGCATAGGTCGTCCCGGATCCCCGGATCTGCTCACCGATGCCGTTGAGTGCCTCATTGAGATTGCGCGCGTCGGTGTCCCAGCGTTCCATCAGCAACTGGAAAGCGGTCGACGCCTGGCCTTTCCACCCCCCGGCCAGCGGTGCCAGCTGGTTGCGTAGACCCATGAGCTGACCCTGCACGCTCTGATTTACCTCGGCGACGTGGTTCGCCGCCGCCTGCATCTGCTCGAACTGCGCGCCGAACTGCTGTGCCATCTGCTGCAGTCTCCTCGGATTTGGACGGTGTTCCTACCACGGGACGCCACAGCTCCGGACCCGGTTCCGCTGTGTGACCATCAGGTTGCAGAACGTTGCATGCGCGAACGCCCACCATGTCCGACGTCACTCCGGCGATAGCCAGGCGATCTGGACGAGTTGTTGACCGGTTCTGCGCCCGATCAGGGTGCCGCGACCGGCAGGCATCGAAGTCGGTTTGACGTTGCCCAGCAACGGGCCCTCGTCGGGGCTGCCGCTCATCACGATGCCGGGCGTGGACAGCTCCCGCAGCCTGGCGATGAACGGTTCGAACAGAGCTCGGGCGGCACCCCCCGAACGCCGGGTGACGATCAGGTGCAGTCCCACGTCCTTGGCCTGTGCCAAGAACTCCAGCAACGGCGCGAGCGGGTTGGCGCCGCCCTGGGTGGCCACCAGGTCGTAGTCGTCGACCAGGACGTAGAGCTCCGGGCCCGACCACCAGGAGCGGTCCCGCAGCTGCTGCTGAGTGACACCGGGCCCGGGTAGACGCTGGCGCATGGAGCGCTGCACGTCGCTGACGATCGAGATCAGCGCTTCGGCGGACATCCCGTACCCGATGAGGTGTTCGGAGTTCAGGAAGCCCAGCATGGTGCGGCGGTAGTCGACCACAATGATGCGCGCCTGCTCCGGAGAGCAGCGTTCCACGATGCCCCGAGCGATCGTGCGCAGCAGGTTGGTCTTGCCGCACTCGCCGTCTGCGAAGCACAGGAAGTGCGGCTCAGCGGCGAAGTCGAGGTACACCGTGGCGAGCTCAGCCTCGTTGACTCCGATCGGGATCAGGTGCGGGCTGGGCGGCTCTGATGCGAGCGGCTGGGGTATGGGCAACTGCTGGTAGGGGATCCGTTCGGGCAGCAGCCGGACCCGCGGCGCGAGGTGACCCCGCCACCCCTCGCGGATGTGTGCCACCGCGTCGGCTACCCCCGTGCCGACGTCCGCGGCGCTGGTGGCTGCGTCGATTCTGGGCAGCGCGGCCAGGAAGTGCAGCTTGTCCCGGGACAATCCCCGTCCCGGCCGGCCCGGCGGCACGTTGACCGCCACCCGCCGGTCGATATCTGACTCACCCGGATCACCCAGGCGCAGCTCGAAACGGGTGCCGAGAAGGTCCTTCAACGCGGGCCGGATCTCGGCCCATCGGGTGGCACCGATCACCACGTGCACCCCGTAGGACAGGCCCTGGGTGGCCAGGTTCACCACTCGCATCTCCAGGTCGGTGACGTCGAACTCCTGGCGGAAGCTGTGCCACCCGTCGATCACCAGGAACACATCGCCGAATGGATCATCACGGACCTGCCCGCGCTGCTTGCGGGCCCGGAAGTCGG
>JALZCN010000303.1 GCA_030863045.1 Actinomycetota bacterium
GTACTGGGTAAGCACACAGATACGGATGTAGCCGGCGTTGACCAAATTGGAGAGCACAAAGTCGATCAATCGATAGTTGCCACCGAACGGAACGGCCGGTTTTGCCCGGTCAGCAGTCAACGGCCACAACCGTTTTCCCTCACCGCCGGCAAGAACCATGCCTAGCACGTGCGGCTGTCCCTTCACGATATGTCACCTTAGCCTCGGTAGTGCGGGCGAGCCACGCGAGGGCCGTCCCCGGTCACCGAATGTTCACCGGTTGGGCCTCATACCGGTCCATCGGTAACTCGGAGCTGACGCAGCCGCATAGTCGGCTCAGCCGACGCGTTGATTACCGGCCCAGTCGGTGGGAACGCTAGCGTGACGCGTCGTGCGTATCGGAGTCCTGACCCGGGAGTACCCGCCCGAGGTATATGGCGGCGCCGGGGTCCACGTCAGCCATCTGGTGCCCGAACTGCGTGAGCGGTGTGAAGTCGAGGTGCACTGTTTTGGAGCGCCCCGCCCGAACGCACACAACCACATCGTTGCGCCGGGACTCGCTGCCGCCAACCCTGCGTTGCAGACCTTGTCGGTAAACCTTGCGATGGCCGACGCGGTGGGCGGCGTCGATGTGGTGCACTCGCATACGTGGTATGCCAACCTGGCGGGTCACCTGGCCCGGACCCTGCACGGCGTGCCGCATGTGATCACCGCACACTCGTTGGAACCGCGCAGGCCATGGAAGGCCGAGCAGCTCGGTGGCGGGTATCGGGTGTCCTCGTGGGTCGAACGCTGCGCTTACGAGCACGCTGACGCGATCATCGCGGTCAGCGACGGTATGCGCGCCGACGTGTTGGACTGTTACCCGGCCGTGCATCCGGAGCGGGTGCACGTCGTGCGCAACGGCATTGACGCCAACACCTACCGCCCGGTCCAGGAGACCGACGTGCTTCGCCGGCTCGGGGCCGACCCCGCGCGGCCGATCATCGCGTTCATCGGGCGGATCACCCGGCAGAAGGGAGTCGGGCACCTGCTGGCGGCGGCCCACCACATCGATCACAGTGCCCAGTTGCTGCTGTGTGCGGGCACGCCGGACACTTCGGAGATCGCGGCCGAGGCCCGCGCCGCAGTGGCCAAGCTGTCCGCCGACCGAACGGGCGTGATCTGGGTGCCGGACACGCTGCCCACCGAGGACGTCCGGCAAGTGCTGTCCGCGGCGACCGTATTCGCCTGCCCTTCGGTGTACGAGCCGCTGGGAATCGTCAACCTTGAGGCGATGGCTTGTGGCACCGCAGTGGTCGCCTCCGCGGTGGGCGGAATCCCGGAGGTCGTCGACGATGGCGTGACCGGTCTGCTGGTGCCCTACGACGAGCAGGACCCGGAAAAGTTTCAGCGCGACCTGGCTCGTCGCGTCAACGAACTGTTGGCGGACCCGGAACGGGTAACGGCGATGGGACAGGCCGGGCGAAAGCGCGCCGTCGCCGAGTTCTCCTGGTCGGCCGTCGCCGATCGCACCGTAGAGCTCTACGAACGGCTCCTCTTCTCGTAGCGCTCTCACGAGCCTGATATGTCGCCATGTCGGGTCAGCACCGGCCGGGTAAGTCGCATGGGACGATGAGCGCGTGCTCCGACGGCTCGCCCGGTCCCGGTTGGCAAGGTTGTTCACCCGATTCGCTGCGGGCACAGTTGTTTCCACGGCGTGCAGTCAACTGGCCTTTGTGCTGCTGTTCGGTGTCCTCGAAGCGTCGGCCGCGGTGTCCGGCGCGGTGGCTTTCGTGGCCGGGGCGATACCGAATTTCCTCATCCACCGATTCTGGACGTGGCGGTGCTGCGGCCCAGTGGGGATGCGGCGCGAAGTGGCGCCCTACCTGGCGGTGATCACTCTCAGCGGCCTGGTGGCAATCGGTATCACAACCACCGTTGACCGGCTGGTCAGCAGCACCATCGGTGATCACGCGGTGCGCACCGCGGTCCTCGCGGCGGTCTATAACCTCAGCTACCTGCCGCTGTTCGTGCTCAAGTTCGCGCTGCTGGATAGATACGTTTTCGGCCGTGTAGCGAACACCACCGAGGAAGTCGCTGCACCGCTGCCAGCTGGTGGGGTGGTACACGACCTCAGCCGGTGAACGAGCAAGCCAGTTCAATAAGGGTCCGGGTGGCGAATCCGGTACCCCCCGGGTTGACCTCGTTGTAACTCTGCTCGGCACGAGCCGGACCGGCGATGTCCAGGTGCGCCCAGGCCAGCCCGCCAGTGAACTCCCGCAGGAACAGCGCCGCCGTGATGCTCGGGGGTCCGGGCGGGCACTGCCGCAGATCCGCGATGTCGGAACGGACGTCGACGGCGTGATCGTCGATCAGCGGCATCGGCCACCAAGCCTCGCCGGCAGCCTCCCCGGCGCTCTGAATGCGCTTGGCGAGTTTGAAATCGGTAGCGAACAGTCCACCGGTGCGCAGGCCCAACGACACCTTCATGGCCCCGGTCAGCGTCGCGACGTCGACCAGCGTGGTAGGCGCCAACGTCCGCACCGCATAGGCCAGCGCATCGGCGAGCACCAACCGCCCCTCCGCGTCGGTGTTGGTCACCTCGGTGGTGATGCCACCCACCTGCCGCACCACATCACTGGGACGAAACGCTGACCCGGAAACGTGGTTTTCCGCGCAGGGCACCAACCCCGTCACTCGTAACGGCAGTTGCAGACGACCAACCGCCAGTAGAGCCGCGATCACCGCACCACCCCCGGACATGTCCGTTCGCATCCAATGCATGCCGTCGGCCGGCTTGATGGAGATGCCTCCGGTGTCGAAGGTGATGCCCTTGCCGACTAGCACCAAGTGCTCCGTAGTGCTCTCGTCAGTGGGACGCCAGGCCAGTTCGAGCAACCGCGGGGGTCGGGCCGAGCCGCCGCCGACCGCGAGCACTCCCCCGAAGCCGTGCGCGGCCAACCAGTGCTCGTCACGCACGGTCGTCCGTAGGCCAGGAACGGTGGCGGCCAAGCGTGCGGCGGTGGCGGCGAGCCACTCAGGGTCCTTAAGATCGCTCGGGGTGTTGGCGAGGTCTCGGGCAAGCCCGGTGGCCCGGCCGAGGGTTTGCGCCCTTGCGACAGCCTTGGCAAACAACTCGGAGTCGCCGCCGGGTGGAGCGATGAGCGCCACGGTGGGGGGCCGCGGCGGCTGACCGTCGGCAATCCCGTCACCGATGCTGGTGACTCGGAAGCGGTGCGAACCCACCACGCAGCCAAGGGCCAGAGACGCCGCTTGGTGAGCTGTCGTGCCCGACGGCAGGTGCACCTGCACGGTATGAGTTGCCAGCTCGCTGGATTCCGCCAAGTGATCGCCACCATCCCCGGCTGGAACGTCGCTTTCCACCCGCTCCAACGCGGCCCTTATCAGTGCGGCACCGGCCGCCCGCCAATGCTCCGCGCTGCCCTGCCCGGTACCCACGAGCCACCCCCGATCGGGCCATGCCGGAGTCAGGGGCACGACCTGCACCAACCCTGCGGTGGGGCGCACCCGGTACTGCGCCAGCCACTGCTTGTCCACGCCGAGCTTCTCTGCACCAGGACCCAAGATCGGCAGGTCGTCCGCTGTGGATTGTTCAGCGGACGGCAGGGCAGGAGAGGATCGGGCGGATGAGGGCGAGCTGACCAGCACGACATCTGGCGCCATGGGGTCGTGGCGCAGCTGCAGCCGCACCTCGGCCAAGGGGGTGGGCACCTTCGGTGTCACGGGCGCTGGTGACTGAAGGGTCAGTTCGTGGCGCAGCCCCGGTGCGTCTGACGGCGCCCGACAAGGCCCACGGGACGACATACGCTGGTCGCGGACCGTCACTCCACAACGGCCCGTAATGCCTCGCCAAGTTCGCCGGCCTCGTCCGCCGACATCTCGACGACGAGTCGTCCGCCGCCCTCGAGCGGGACGCGCATCACGATGCCCCGTCCCTCCTTCGTCACTTCGAGGGGACCGTCGCCGGTCCGGGGCTTCATGGCCGCCATAGCGTGCTCCCTCCGTGCATTCCGTCACCGCGGGTGGCCACGCGCACCGGTGACCCCCTGCATTCTCCCCTATCGACTCCGACGCCCGAAAAGCAACCGATGATCTCGCACTCGGTCGGCATCGCACCGTCCACTCGGGACCGCCGGTTCAGCAGCGCCGGAGCTCACCGGCCCCGCGGCGGAAGCAGCCAACAAGGTGGTCATCGACCATCCCGGTGGCCTGCATGAGTGCCTGGCAGGTAACCGGACCGACAAAGGTGAATCCCCGGCTCCGCAGTGTGCGGGCCATCGCCTCGGACTCGCGGGTTCGGACTGGCACGTCGGCCACGGTGCGTGGCGCTGGCCGCCCAATGGGATCGGGCGCGTAGGACCACAACAGGGCGTCTAGATCCTCGCCCAGCGAGGTAACCGCTCGTGCGTTGCGCACCGTTGCCTCGATCTTGGCGCGGTTGCGGACGATGCTTGCGTCGGAGAGCAGGCGTGCCACGTCCACGTCAGTGAACGCGGCAACCGTAGCCGGGCGGAAGCCGGCGAAGGCGCGCCGGAAGGCTTCCCGCTTGCGCAGGATCGTGAGCCAGGACAGACCTGACTGGAATGCCTCCAGGCTGAGCCGCTCGAACAGGGCGGCCTCGCCGTGCACCGGCACTCCCCATTCGGTGTCGTGGTAGTCGCAATAGTCGGAAGCCACTGCTGCCCACGGGCAACGCGGGCGGCCGTCCCTCCCTACCACTGTGTCGATCACGGTCCGTTATTGGCCGGCTACGCAGGCCAGAGGCTCGTCTGAGACTCTGATCCGGCTCACGGGTAGGTCCGGCAGAAGTCGGCGAAGCGGTCCAGCGAACGCCGCAGACCCCAACGAAAGGCCGGGCGAACCAGCGGCCAGCCCAACCGGCCTAGCATGCCCAACGGAAGATCCAGTTGCTCGGTCCACTCGAAGGTCGCTGCGTCACGGCCGCGTGGCCGCACCGCGAAGATGCCGGTTCCGCGGACCACCCACCCGAGGTGCCGCACCTCGCATCGCGCCGGGGCCTCCCATCTGACGATCCGCATCCGGTCGGTGATCCCAATCCCGAACATCCCTGTGACCGCCTCCATCTCGGAGCCGACCGAGCGGCCATCGCCGTCCCGGACTCGCACTCGCGTGGCCAGGATCCACTCACCCTGGCGCTCCCAGTCGGTGGCGGCCTGGAAGACCGTTTCCGGCGGCACATCGACATCGACCCGCTCGGTGAGCTTCACCGCTGCGCCTCCAACTCGGCCACCCGGGCTCGCAGCGCGTCGAGTTCAGCCGCAGCTCGCTGCAGCGTCCAATCCACTTCAGACATCCGGTACCCGCGCAGCACCAGGGAAAACCGGATGGCCCGCACATCGTCTCCGATGATCGGTCCGTCCGGCAGCCCGCTCGGGGTGGCATGCGCCGGCAGCGCGGCCAGTTCCTCACCCCGACCGAAAACCAGCGAGGCGATCAGGAACACCACCGCGGCCACCACAGCCGCGACAATGAGATAGATCAGCACCGTACCCATGTTCTCCAGATCGTGTCACGCCAAGCCACGGATAGCGCGGGCCGGCGGTCGGGTGCCGGCGATGGAGGCCACCATCTCCAGCACGCGGCGGGTCTGGCGCACCTGGTGTGCCCGGAAGACCCGCACCTGGGCCCAGGCGGCGATCGCGGTGGCCGCCAGGGTGCCGGCCACCCGGTCGTCTACGCCGGCGTCCAGGGTCTCCCCGATGAAGTCCTTGTTGGACAGCGCCATCAGCACCGGCCACCCGGTGTCGACCAGTTCGTCGCAGCGACGTAGCAGCTCAAGGCCATGCCAGGTGTTCTTACCGAAGTCATGGGTGGGGTCGATCAGGATCGCCTGCTTCGGCACACCAAGCCCGACAAGTCGCACGGCCTGGGCGGTGAGGTCCTCGACCACGTCGCGCACCACGTCGGGGTAACGCACCCGGTGCGGCCGGGTCCGCGGTGTGGCACCTCCGGTGTGCGAGCACACCATGCCGCACCCGTACTCGGCGGCGACCTCAGCCAGCCTCGGATCGATACCCGCCCAGGTGTCATTGATGATGTCGGCCCCCGCCTCGACCGCTGGCCGGGCCACCTGGTGCCGCCAGGTGTCGACACTGATCACAAGATTGGGATGGCGGTGCCGAACGGCCGAAAGGAAGGGCACCACTCGGCGGGCCTCTTCCGCAACCCCGACATCGTCACCCGGTCCCGCCTTGACCCCGCCGATGTCCACAATGTCAGCACCCTCGTGTACAGCGTGGTCCACTGCGGTCATCGCGGCCTGGTCTGAGTAGGTGTCTCCGCGGTCGTAGAACGAGTCCGGGGTGCGGTTGA
>JALZCN010000571.1 GCA_030863045.1 Actinomycetota bacterium
GTCCAATGATCTCGGCCAATGATGTCTCCTTCGCCTACGACGGCAATCTGGTCCTGGCCGGCGTCACCCTCACGGCCCGCTCAGGCCAGGTGGTCGGGGTGATCGGACCGAACGGGAGCGGCAAAACCACGCTGCTACGGACCCTCTACGCCTCGCTGACCCCAAAAGCTGGGCTGGTTTCCGTGGACGACACCCCGGTTGGATCCCTCAGCCGGCGGCAGGCGGCCCGGCGTCTGGCCGTAGTGGTCCAAGAAGCAGCTGGCGAGGTCCCGATCACGGTGGCCGATATGGTGCTCCTCGGGCGATCCCCGCACCGCTCTTCCTTCGAGCGTTACACCGCAGACGATCACTACGTCGCCGCGGCGGCGCTGCGCCAGGTGGGGGCCCGCCACCTCGCCGAGCGAGCCTTCGCCAGCCTGTCCGGCGGTGAAAAACAGCGGGTGCTCATCGCCCGCGCCCTGGCCCAACAGGCCGACCACCTGTTGCTCGATGAGCCCACCAACAACTTAGACATCCGCTATCAGCATGAGGTCCTCGGATTGGTGCGAACCCTGGAAGTGACCACGGTGGTCATCCTCCATGATCTGAACCTGGCAGCCCGGTACTGCGACCAGCTCGTCCTGCTCGATCGGGGCCGGATCGTGGCTGGTGGCACACCCGACACGGTGCTGACCCCGGCCGTGCTTGAGCCCGTGTACGGCATCGGCGTCCGCCGGCTCCACGAAGACGACGGCGTGCAGCTGGTGTTCCGGCCTCTCCACAAAGCGCCCAACGCGAGCACGGCCAGCACCTGAGCGCTGGCTGGCAGCCACTCACTCCGGTGCGCCGCAACTGACTAGACGGCACGAGCGTACGTGTATCCCCCCAAGGGTGCTTGGCGTTGCGATGGCGTCGCCAACGGGACCAGGCAAGTGATTTGGCGGGTGCCATGTTGCAGTGGATTTGCTGTAGCGGAATGAAGGCAATCGCGTACACTGGCAGGAATAGATTTCGTGACCGGCGTGGAGCTGGGCGTCGCATCCAGCGGGCTGTTCGAGGAGGTACTTAGACCGGAGACCAACCTCGAGCCGGTTACGACATGGGGGTCCGCGGCCGTCTGGCGGACGGGCTTGCCGCAACTGCCCTTCACCCCAGTAGCAATGACCCGTCCATCCAGTTCCACATGGAGGATCCGATGACCAACAGTGCCACCCCTATCGTGGTCCCCTGGGAGGACTGGCTGCGACGGTGGGATCTACAGCAGGGCGTCTACATCGAGAATCGCGAACGCGGGTTTGACGTGATGTTCTCGTTCCTCCAAGCGCTGCTGCCCCCGCAGATCATCGTGCTCGACCTCGCCGCTGGTGCCGGGTCGATCAGCCAGCGGCTGCTGCGCCTACGTCCCGAGGCCCGCAGCGTGGCCGTCGACATCGACCCAGTGATGCTGGCTATCGGGCAGGGAGCCCTGGGTGACATGGCGGGGCGGCTGCGCTGGGTGCGCGCCGACCTACGAGACCGGGGGTGGGCGACGTCGCTGGGCGAGGACGGCTTCGACGCGGTGCTCTCCGCGACTGCTACCCATTGGCTGCAGCCCGCCGAGCTCGCCGCGGTCTACCGCGACATCGCCGGCCTGCTGCGGCCCGGAGGGATCCTGCTCAACGCAGACGGGCTGCACTACCCGCGGTCCCAGCCTCGGATCCGGGCCGCGGTAGACGCCGTCGACCGGCGCCGCCAGCAGCGAGCGGTAGACAGCGGCGCCGAAGCGTGGGCGGACTGGTGGGACGCGCTACGTGCCGAACCGGCGCTGCAGGAGGCCTTCACCGAGCGCGATCGCATCTTCCCACCCGAGCGCGGTCGCATCTTCCCACCCGAGCGCGGTCGCATCTTTCCGTCCGAGACACGCCCGCGGCACAGCCCGCCGACACTGGCCTTCCACGAAGCTGCCCTCCTTGAGGCCGGCTTCGAAGAGGTGGCAACGGTCTGGCAGGACCTCCACAAGCGGGTCCTTCTCGCCTTCCGGTGAGGAGTCATGTAACC
>JALZCN010000600.1 GCA_030863045.1 Actinomycetota bacterium
GCGCGGCCCTGGTGGGCCGTGCTCGGTCGCGGCCCGGTCCCACGACGGCGTCCCCGGCGGGGTGCACGGCCGCAGCCCGCCGTGATCAGCCAGAAGCACGCGGGGCGATCCCTGGACACGGCCAGCCTCGGCGCCTGCCAAGGTCTCCGTCCCCTCACACGCCCGGGATCGTTCTACGCCGTCTCATCGGTATCAACGGCACCTAGCGGCGTCGCTGCGCGATGGCGCACGCGCCACCGTTGACACCGCCGGGCCGTCGAGAGCCTGGCCGGGACTGAGGGAACGGGGGGAGAACAGGTCGAGTCCTCTCAGCGGCAGCATGCCTCGACGCAACCGGCTGCGCAGCCGCACCGATCCTCGCCAGCATCCGCGCCGGGGGAGCAGCAGATTCGCCGCGCAGTGCTTCGCGGCCTTCCTTTACCGCCACACCAGCCAGCGCGAGTGCTGCGATCGGGTCTGCCCACCACCAACCGAGTGTGCTATTGAGCACCAGGCCGACGAGCACGACCGCTGACAGGTAGGTGCACAGCAGAGTCTGCTTCGAGTCCGCCACTGCACTGTTCGAGCCCAGTTCGCGGCCGGTCCGCCGTTGCGCCAGCGACAGGAATGGCATCACCACGACGCTGAGTGCAAGCAGCACAATGCCGACCGTGGAGTGCTCGGCTTCCGCCCCATCAACCAGCGTCCGTACCGCCTCGATCGTGACGTAGGCGGCTAGCACGAAGAATGCCCAGGCGATCACCCGCAGCGCTGTCCGCTCCCGCCGCTGCGAATCATCAGCGGCGAACTGCCACGCCACCGCAGCCGCCGAGGCGACTTCCACCAGCGAATCCAGACCGAAGCCGATCAGCGCCACCGACCCCGCAACGGTGCCGGCCGCGAGCGCCACGACCGCCTCCACGAGGTTGTAGGTGATCGTCGCCGCCACCAGCAACCGCACCCGGCGCCGCAGCACCGTCCGCCGATCAGCGCCGATATCAGGAGTGCTCACGGCCCCGCCTCACCCGCTGGCTCGCCGTAGACCGGGCACAGCGCCACGGCATCTCCCGTCTCGGCCAGCAACCGCTCCGCGCTGCGCAGCAGGTGCAGCAGCTCCGGACGGCTCAGCGCGTAGAACGACTGGCGCCCCTCGGCCCGGTAATCCACCAGGCCGCAGTCCCGCAAACAGGCCAGGTGCTTTGACACGGTGGACTGTGCCAACCCAAGGGCGCGCGTCAGGTCCACCACCCGCGCCTCGCCCTCAGCGAGCTGCGCCACGATCGCCAACCGGGCGGGGTCACCCAGTGACCGGAACAGCGCGACGGCAGAGGACACCCCAGCAAACGGCTGGACGCCAGGCCCCCTACGGCACCTCGGTCGACTGCCTCTCCCTTGTTCCTGTGGCGACTTTGGTCTGCGGGGCTCTTCACGGCCCAATCTCGGTGAGCTGACCCACCCCGAGGTTGACACGGTCGGCTCGTCGGAGACAGCTCGGCTGGCCTGGGCGCAGTTTTCTGTTAGTCGAGGTAGTTGCGCAGGGCCTGGGAGCGGGAGGGTTGGCGTAGCTTGGTCATCGTTGTGGACTCGATTTGCCGGATCCGTTCCCGGGTCAGCCCGTAGATGCGGCCGATCTCTTCCAGGGTGCGGGGGTGGCCGTCGGTGAGGCCAAAGCGCAGACGGACAATGCTGGCCTCCCGCTCAGATAGTGTGGCTAGTACCGAGTGCAGGTCGTTTTGGAGTTGGATAAACGACACTGCATCGACCGGGATCACGGCCTCGGAGTCCTCGATGAGATCGCCGAGTTGTGCGTCGTTCTCCTCGCCGATGGTCTGGTCTAGCGAGATGGGTTGTCGGGCATATTGTCGAAGTTCCAACACCTTGTCCGGGGTGGTGTCCATCTCCTTGGCCAACTCTGCAGGGGTGGGCTCGCGACCCAGGTCTTGGAGCAGTTTGCGCTGGAGAGGGCCCAGTTTTTTGATCACCTCTACCAGGTATACCGGGATCCGGATGGTGCGGGCCTGGTCGCCTATCGCTCTGGTGATGGCCTGCCGAATCCACCAGGTGGCATAGGTGGAAAACTTGTAGCCCTTGGTGTAGTCGAACTTCTCCACCGCATGGATGAGACCCAGGTTGCCCTCTTGAATCAAATCAAGGAAAGCCACGCCGTGGCCGGTGTAGCGCTTGGCTACCGACACGACGAGACGAAGGTTGGCCTCCAGTAGGTGATTTTTGGCGCGCGTTCCGTCGCGGATAATCCAGTACAGGTCCCGGCGCAGCTGGGGGGACAGCTTTTGGGCCATCTCCTCGGCTCTGCGCATCCGCTCAGCGGCGTAGAGCCCGGCCTCGATCCGCTTGGCGAGCTCCACCTCGTCCTGCGCATTGAGCAGCGCCACCTTACCGATCTGCTTAAGGTAGACCCGCACAGAGTCAGCCGAAATCGGAAGTTCGGCCTCCTCGCGTCCCGGGCGTAGCCCCTCAAACTCCTCCTCATCCCAATCAAAATCACTGCACTGCTCGATTCCATCCAATGGCTGCTGACCAGCCTCGGTGCCCTCAGCGTCTACCGGAATATAACCATCCGGCGGATCAGAAAACGCTGGACTAGGCACACCGGCCTTGAATCCCACATCCTTAACCGGCGCACCCTGCTGCTTTCCAGGCGCCGTGGTCACTCGGCGGCCTTCGCGGGATGCGGCGGCAACGCCCAACATCCTCACCTCCGGAAAACCTTGCCGACGAGTCTATCCACACCAACGCTTATCCGCAGGTCAGCGGCACGACGCGACGCTGCCAGACAATCCAACACACAGCCGATCTGAGGCCCGTGCCCCTGACGGGTTGCCACTGCGGGATGGCCCCAAGGTCGCAGAACCGTGTGTGACCGGCGACCCGGGTATCCCGTCCTGTCGACGTCGAAGGAGGCTCCAAGCCGACCTCGCGAAGCGACGGGATACCCCCTTCGGACACCCGATCATCC
The DNA here is from genome assembly GCA_030863045.1 of Actinomycetota bacterium. Lineage (GTDB taxonomy): Bacteria > Actinomycetota > Actinomycetes > Mycobacteriales > Pseudonocardiaceae. The sequence goes on from JALZCN010000600.1 coordinate 2,957, forward strand.
GACGTCAAGACCACACCCAGCCACACTTGGCGTGCCATTCCAACCAGGGCAACTCAGCCGCGACGGCAGCCACCCGCCCAGCCCGCGAGAGCAACCGGGACGAATTCATCAATCCTCCAACGACTACGAAGCGTGGAGGCGACGAGGGTCGTTGGTGCAGACCCGTGACGATGCCCAGGGCTACTGGGCAGACTTTCGTATGGTGTCGATGAGTACGTCGATCACCTGACGGCGAGCCTGGGGGCTGAGGCTTTTGAGCACCACCTGCAGGCGTCTGGCCGTGTCTGGGTCAGTGTCACCGACTATGGGTTGGGCGTCAGCGGTGACGGTCAGCTGAACACGTCGATGGTCCTGCGGGTCCGGTGTGCGGTACACCAGCCCGGCGTGGGCCAGCCGATCAACCATCGCCGAGGTGGCCGGCGGTCTGGTACCCAGAGCCTGACCCAGGTCGGTGAGGGTCACCGGTGCCAGCGCGCGGATCAGGTGCAACACAGCCAGCTGTAACAACGTCATCCCGCGGCCCGCCCAGACGACGGCGCTGGCAGCGACTACCTCCCGCAGGTGAGCAACCAGCCAATGGACATCCTGCGCCGTCACCACGCTCGCAGGCTGGCCACCGGTCGCGCACTGACTGCCCGACCGGGCATGCAGGTGGCGTCCGTGACGCACACGCCAGATTCAACCACCGACTCACCTAACAGCCAACGCCGGGGACGACACATGTCGCAGTCTGTTGGACACCGCTGCGTGGGATTATACACCTTATGTCTGCGCCCCGTGGTGTCTTAACTGCTGATCAACGTAATCAATTGAGCTGTCTGGCTCGGAACCAGTCAGGAAATGCTGTGCTCGCTTTGCGGGCTCGGCTGGTACTGTGGTGGGACGAGGGCCATTCGGCGGTCCAAATCGCCAAATGGGCTGGTGTGGCGGCTAAGACTGCGTGGTTATGGCCTGTGCGGTATGCCAAGTCTGGTCTCGACGGCCTACGCGACATACCGCATCCGGCGAAGCCAAAAACGCACGATGAGCGGTTTCGTTCCCGGATCCTTGCCTTGAGTAGAACAAGCCCACCAGAGCACACTGGTTTGCCACATTGGTCAAGCCGGGAAATGGCGAAGTATCTAAAACGACACGAAGGCATCGAGGTGTCACACGCATTTGTGGCCAATTTGTGGCGTGAGCATCGCCTCAAGCCACATCGGCAGGACACGCGCAAACTTTCACGGACTCCGAACTTCACTAAGAAGAACCGCTCACATCACTGACCTGCATCTATCCCCACGTGTAGCCGCGGTGATACCACCACGGCACCGCGACGCGACCGTCACAGACCAACCGCCCCGACCGCACACCGGGCACAAGGTAAACTTACGTTGTACCTGCTTTGTGGTGGGAGCCCAGGCACGCAGTTGGTAACACGTTGGGCCGGCCTAAGCCTTCCCGGCCAGGCCCAACCGCCGTTCACGAACCACAACTAACCCGTCTGTTGCCCGGCAACAATAAATCTCCGCCCGGGCGCGCTGTCTGCTCCTTCGCCATGACCGTCACCTCCTCCTGCGAAGCAGGCGACGCAGCACCAAAAGGATCCCCATCGTAACCGCCGCGGTAGGCAGTGGCCGTTGCTTCGCCGTGGCCATCAACGGCTCGACGCGCGTGGCCACTGGCGGGGGAAGCTTGGCCAATGTTTGATGAAATAGGCTCCTAGCCTGCTGCGTGACCTGTTCAGTTTTGGCTTGTGCCTGCTGCTTGGCCTCATCGGCGGCGGCTTTGGCCTGCTGCGTGACCTGTTCAGCCTTGGCTTGGGCCTGCTGCCTAACCTCATCAGCGGCGGCTTTCGCCCGCTGTGTGACCTGTTCAGCCTTGGCTTGGGCCTGCCGCTTGACCTGTTCTGCCGCGTCTTGCACGGTTTGCCTGGTCTGCTGCGCCTTGTCCTTGACCGATGCCATACCAGGCTGGACCACATATTTTTGGTAAGCGGCAGCAGATTCAGCTGCGGCGGCAGCCGCCCGCTCAGCGTCCGAAGGCGTCTGGGATGAATTCATCAATCCTCCAACGAATATGGGTGTGGATCGCGCAAGAGTAGTGGATACAGACCGGTAACGGTGCCCTAGGCTAGTTGGCGGACTGTCGCACGCTGTCGATAAGTATGTTGATCACATCACGGCGGGTCTGCGGGCTCATGCTGGTGAGCACTGCCTGCAGACGACGGGCGGTGTCTGGATCGGTGTCACCGACCATGGGGCTAAGCCTTGGTGGGGACGCTTAGCTGGACGCGTCGATGATTCTGCGGATCTCGTGTACGGCGCACTAGCCCCGCGTTGGTCAATCGATCCACCATGGCCAAGGTAGCCGGCGGTTTGGTGTCCAGGGCGTGGCCCAACTCGGTGAGGGTCACCGGGGCCAGTGCGTTGATCAGA
>JALZCN010000603.1 GCA_030863045.1 Actinomycetota bacterium
GGACCCGACGGTGTCCGGCCACAGACCTCCGGCCCGTACATCGCCCGACCGGCGCCCCGGTGGTGTCGTGGCGGAGTTGGACGATGGCCATGATGTGGAGGACCCGGTTGATGCGGGTTGCCGGCGCGGGAGAGGCGATGGCGTCGCTGGTCACCGCTGGAGGCGTCGATCGGTGCGGTGCCGTTTGCAGCTGGCGAAGTGGCTGCGGCTGGCGAATCGGCTGATGTCACCGACGTCGCCGAGGATGCGGGCGGCGCTGGATGGACCATTGCCGTACAGGTCGAGCAGGCCGGTCCTGGTCTTGTTGAGCAGTTCCCGCAGCTGGACATTGGCAGCTTTTATCTTGCGATCGATCGTGGCCAGTTCGGTGATCAGCTCGGAGGCGAGCTGGCGGCGAATCTTGCCGACCACATTGCGAGGCCGGATGGGGGCCAGCAGGGCGCGGGCTTGCGTGGCGGAGAGGGACTTTTTGGCGCCGCCGGGAAGGAGTTCCAACAGCAGGCGGTGCAACCGGTTGACAGTGTTGGTGCGAGCGATGCCCAGTTCGTCGCGTCGGTCGACCAGCAGTCGCAACACGACCAGGTGATCATCGACCCGGACTTGGGTGAGTCCGGGTGAGCGCAGACCTACCACGGCCACGGAGTGGGCGTCGGTGGCGTCGATCTTGCAGCCTTGGCCGGTGGAGAACATCCGGGCTCGGGCGGCGAGCTTGGCCGGCACGTCCAGCACGGTCTCGCCGTCGGCGACTAGCCGTTGGGCGAGGTGTTTGCCGATGCCGTTGCTGCCTTCCACGGCCCAAATCCGGTCCGGCCAGCGACGCGCCATGGCCAGCATCTGCCGGTAGCCGTCGGTGTCGGTGGTGAATCGGCCTTGACCGAGGACCTGCTCGCGGTCGTTGATGACCTCGATGGTGGCTGATTGTTTGTGTGGGTCCATGCCAATCACGACGCCACTCACGTTGGTTGTCCTCCTCGCGTTGCAGGAACGAAGACAGCGAGGAGGGCACCGCTACTTGCAGCTGGGCAGACCCCTCTTGAGCCACCCCTCGCCACGGTGTCCGGCGAGGGCGCACGCCATGTGTGAGCCACACCCAACCACGGTGGGCAGCCGATGAGAGAGCGTCCCGCCGAACACCTCAACCGAGCCTGGCCGGGCGTCGATCGTGACGCCAGTCACCAAGTAGCCGCTGACCGCGATGCTCGCGCAGGCTGCATCGAGGGTCCGGGGGAGAGCGAACCGTGTCGGGTGGGATGGCACTCCGGGATGAAAGGCTTTTCCAGCATCGTTTACGAGCGCATTATTGCAGACGTGTCCGCAATAAGCGCCGGTGCGGCAGTCAAACGCCGATCTTGCTTCACCGAAGTTAGGGATGGCAGCGCCCAACTCGACGCGCTGGCCCCGCTGGGACTGGCACATGCGAGCTCGGGGGCGGATACCTCTAGCAAGGTGTTTTGTCCTAGTGACTGGTGTAGGGCTATCTCATTCCTTTGAAACCCGTCGCTGATCGGCCCCTGCTGAAGCAGCCGAGCACGGCATGTCCCGCTCCGGCTTCGCGCCGAACCACGTCCGGCCTGGGCTCCACAAGTGATCATTTTCGATGTACTCATCTGCCGTGATGCGTTCGGGGCGGGAGCCGCTACAGGGTTACGGGGTAGGTTGTGATCATCTTTTCGAAAAATAGCTATGCCGGCCGCTTGGTGTGATGGACTTGGCCACTCGAGATTGCCATCCCCACGATCCGGAGGCGAAACATGGTTCAGGCGGTGCAGGTCTTCTGGTCGCCGGCGGGGGCGAACATGCCCTCGCTCGGGGGGCGCGCGCTGGTTGACGTCACCGATGGCGACACCCCGAATCTGCGCATGCCGATACGGATGCTGTCGGTGGACACCCCGGAGGTGACCGCCCGGACCGAGGAGCGGGCTAGCGCGATTGACCAGGAGTTTGTGCAACTCGCGGAGTGGATCCGCGAGGGTTTGGCGCCGATCGAGGCGCCGTTGGCCGAGTTTTTGCTGCCCAAGCTGGATACCGGGCGTGCGGGTAGGCGGCACTTCGAGCAGGGTCAGGCCGCCTCGGCCTTTGGCAAGCAGAACATCGAGACCCGATTGACCAGGCCAGACGGCAAGAGGCGCAATATTTTCATCCGCGTTGCCGATAGCCCGTTTGACAGCAACAACCGACTGCTGGCCTACCTCGCGCCCGACTACACGGCTAAGGAACGCCGGGAGATCCCCCGGGATAAACGCCCCACGTTCAATCTCGACCTGGTCACTAACGGTTGGGCCGCACCGTTCGTGATTTATCCGTCCATCCCCGGTGCGCTGGACCTGCCGTTGCTGATCCACGCCACCGCCGCTGCCCGCTCTGCCGCTCTGGGGATTTGGGACAGCGCCGAGACGCTGCTGGCGTATGAGTACCGGGCGATGGAGAAGCTCTACCGGATCACCAAAAAGAAGGTCAACAACGAGCGCCTGGACGACGGTGAGGTGTACTCCTGGCGGGAGCGCTATTGCGTCGACATGCGCACCCGCATGCTGCATGGCCCCGAGGATTACTTCGGCATTGACCCTGAGTATCGGCTGTGGATCTGGCCGCAGGATCTCAGCGAAGCGGTCGGCCGGCTCAACCTCATCCCCGCACCACAACTTGTCGGAGCGGGGTAACCCACGATCAGCGGTCCAGACCGACCGCATCGGCGCGGCAGAGGCCCCGGGCGCGGCGAGTGGAAGATCATCCACCACCACGGCGACTTCGCACCTGTCGATGGGAGTTGGCCCGTCGAGGCATCGACGACGTAGGCGTACAGGCGGCAATCGCGTAGACCCCACCATAAAGATCGGCCACCAGCCCGAAATGGTTGGGCGATCTTTCTCGTCTGATACGCACTCACATGCCGCTGTGCGTGCGCGGGCGCTGGCGCTTGCGGTGCCGAAGCGGTACCTATGCGCAACCGCGTGTGGAACATGGGGCTCTGCGTCGGGGTGCGGTCGTTGCCGGTCGCGGTGGGCTGCGAGGACGTTTTTGCGTTGCTGCGTTGTCGTCCTTTTGGCCGTGCCTGCCACCATGATGCTTATGGCATTCGCTGCCGGACAGACTGCGATCATCATTCCAGTTCCTGCTGCCGAGCCCATCGTTGGACGCTGGCGCAGGCAACTTGATCCCGCCGCGGCTGCGGGTGTCCCGGCTCACATCACGATCATTTATCCCTTCCTGTCGGAGCAGGACCTTGACGAGGACATGTTGGGCGATGTGCGCCGGTTGGTCGCACGTCACCCCAGCTTCACCGTGACCTTCGCGGGCTGCGACCAGTTCCCTGATGTTCTTTTTCTTGTCCCTGATCCCGATGGACCGTTCGCCGTCTGACCGCCGAGGTGTTCCAGCGCTGGCCAGACACCCCGCCGTACGCTGGCTTGATCACCAACCCGGTCCCGCATCTGACGATCGCCCACGGGGCATCCCCGAGGCAGACAGCTGAGGCGGAAGCCGATGTGGCAGCCCGCCTGCCTTTCACCTGCGCCATCCACGAGGCATGGCTGATCGGTTTCGACGGCGCGCGTTGGGCTCATTGGGCGAGTCTGCCGCTTGGTGTCGTCCGCCTCGCATAGCCGCTGCGCAGTACCCACACGGGGATCCCTTTACGGCACAGCCCGCGTAGAGGGGTCCCTGCCCCCCACGAGTGAATGCTATGCATTACGCCCCGCTGCCAGCAACAACCGCTCGTGCCGCGAGTCGCGCTCGTGCCAATGACCGGGCCGCTGGCAGGCAAGACGGCGGTGGCGGTTCGAGCGCCACGGCGAGCTGCTACGTCAAACACGTTGAGATCATCAGTGATGAACCCAAGTGAATGGCTGGGAGCCTGCCCTGCTTCTCCGAAGGCGCCTTACACGTTCTACTTGACCCCGACTGCAGTTGAGGCGAAAGCATCGATCCATGGACTTGAAACCTGATGAGATGCTCTTGTTCTGCAACACCATGCGGATCGCTGAAGGCCGCC
>JALZCN010000614.1 GCA_030863045.1 Actinomycetota bacterium
CGTCGTGTTGTTTCCCGACGGTTCCCGACTGGTGGCCGGTTCTGGGGCGCTGCCTGCCGAGGTGGCCAGGTTGGAGCTCGGGCACCGCCAGTTGATCCGCACCGCGCTGCCGGACTGGCCACGCCGCGGCTCTGGTTACGCGCTACAGCACCTGCTGCCCGAGCACGAATCCCAGCTGGCTCGCGCCCTGGTCGGCACCGAGGGCACCTGTGCGGTGCTGCTCGAGGCGACCATACGGCTGATCGCGCCGCCGCCCGCGGTGGCTCTGCTGGTGCTGGGCTTCCCCGATGCTCCCGCCGCGGCCGACGCCGCTGCCGGGTTGCTGCCCTATCGCCCGCTCACGGCAGAGGGTATGGACGCCACGCTGATCGAGGCGTTGCGAGCGCGCGGTCAGTCGGTGGCCGCACTACCCGCGGGCGCGGCGTGGTTGCTCGTCGAGTTCGGTGCAGATCATCCGGATGAGGCGGTGGCCGCGGCCCGGATGGTGGGGGCCGAGGCTGGACGTCCGCATCTGGTGGTAACCGATCCAGGGCACCGGGCGGCGCTGTGGCGCATTCGAGAGGCCGGTGCGGGCCTGGCGACCCGGCTGGCCGACGGCTCGCAGGCGTGGCCGGGCTGGGAAGACGCCACGGTGCCTCCCGACCGACTGGGTGACTACCTGCGTGGTTTCGGGTTGTTGCTCGCCGAGCATGGCAGGCAGGGCTCGGTGTACGGGCACTTCGGCGAGGGCTGCGTGCACGTGCGTCTCGATTTCGACCTGATCAGCCCGGCCGGCCGCAACGGCTTCCGGCGGTTCGTGGAGCAAGCCGCGGACCTGGCTGCGGCTCATGGTGGGTCGTTGTGTGGAGAGCACGGTGATGGCCGGGCCCGCGGCGAACTGCTGGGCCGGATGTACCCGGCGGCGGTTCTCGACCTGTTCGCACGGTTCAAGGCGATCTTCGATCCTGATGGCCTGCTCAACCCGGGGATACTGGTGGATCCCCGGCCGTTGGACGCTGACCTGCGGCCCGGCCGGGAACGTCCGTTGCCGGTGAGTCTGGCCTTGGGGCGGGACGGGGGCAGCCTGGCCGCGGCCACCCGGCGCTGCGTCGGCGTGGGTACCTGCCGGCAGCTGGATGGGCCCGGGGTGATGTGCCCCAGTTTCCAGGTGACCCGGGAGGAGCAGCACTCCACCCGCGGCCGGGCTCACCTGCTGGCCGAGATGTTGGCCGGGGACCTGGTGACCGGTGGCTGGCGCTCTGCTGCGGTGCATGAGGCGTTGGATCTGTGCCTGGCCTGCAAGGCGTGCGCCTCGGACTGCCCGGTCAACGTGGACATGGCCAGCTACAAGGCCGAGTTCCTGCACCAGCGCTACCGCTGGCGGCTGCGGCCGCGGTGGCACTACGCGCTGGGTGGGTTGCCGCTGGCGGCTCGGGCCGCTGGAGTGGCGCCGGCGGTGGCCAACTCGGTTGCGCCGCTGCTTGCCCGGCTGGGTGGGATATCCACGGCTCGGCCGCTGCCTCGGTTTACCCGATACCGGCCGCCTCGGGTTCACGCGGGGCCTGCGTCGCGGGGCGTGGCGTTGCTCTGGCCTGACTGCTTCACCCGGTCGTTCGACCCTGGGGTGGTCCACGCCGCTTTCCGGGTGCTGAGCGCGGCCGGCTTCGCAGTCCGGCTGCCCCGGGGCACGGTGTGCTGCGGTTTGACCTGGTTCGCCACCGGGCAGTTCGGCCTGGCCCGGCTGGTCCTGCGCCGTACCCTGCGCCTGTTACGTGGTGCCCTTGCTGCCGGCGTGCCGGTGGTCGGGCCGGAGCCCAGCTGTGTGGCGATGCTGCGCTGCGATCTGGTGGAGCTGCTGCCGAACGACCCTTTGGCGGCCGCGCTGGCTGGCCAGGTCACGACACTTGCCGAGCTGCTGCGCCGGTATGCGCCGGACTGGCAACCGCCTCAACGTGATCACGATGCGGTGCAGCAGGTGCACTGTCACCAGCATGCGGTGCTGGGGCACGACGCTGACGACGCGCTGCTACGCGCGTCCGGGATCCGGGTGCGCCGGGTCTCCGGGTGCTGCGGGTTGGCCGGGAGTTTCGGCTACCAGCGTGGCCACGAGGAGCTGTCCGATGCGCTGGCCGAACGCTCGCTGGCCCCCGCGGTCAGAGCGTCCCCTGACGCGCTGGTGCTGGCTGACGGCTTCAGCTGCCGGCTGCAGATCGCTCAGACGACGGGCCGGCGGGCGTTGCATCTCGCGGAGCTTCTCGACAGCGATATACCCAAGGAGGACATATTGCGCTCAGGAATTACGCAATCCGGGCTTATTCGGCCGTGACCGGCTCGCCAGGCGCCGCAGGACGCGCGCCGAGCGGCGGGACGTTTAGGCCGTCCGGTGACGGTTAACCCGACCTAATCACCCGGTGGGAGGCTGCGTACTCGTTGAACGGTAGATAGCGTGCGGCGAACGGTGAGCCTGGGTACGTCAGCAGGAAGGTCAGGAGGGGCGAATGAGCCGTCTGCCGAGCACCTACGACTTCGGTCTGGAGACCGGCGCGGAACTGAGCAGGGCGTCAGTGCCCATGCAGCGCGGTCAGGATCCGCATCGCGTCACGGCCGAGCAGGTGGATCGCGCTCGGCTGTCGGTTGCGCGGTCGGCCACCGACGCCGAGGACTGCCGGATGCTGCTGGACATGTTGGGACTGATCGACGGCGAGGACGGCATCCCGCCAGTGCGTCGGTGACTTTGTCGGGCGGGGGCCAGACAGGGTGAGGACACCGTCGCCACCCGTTGTGCGACGGGTGGCGACGGTGTCATATGCTTGGTGTGCTCACGGCGGGCCACCGGCGCGGGCAGGTCAGGACGACCAGGTCCCCATCGTCTAGCGGCCTAGGACTCCGCCCTTTCAAGGCGGCAGCGCGGGTTCGAATCCCGTTGGGGATACCAACTCTGACCAGGCAGATACCAATCACCGACTGTCTTGCGAGCGCCGAACCCACCGTTCGACGTGCACCTGGCGTGCAGGAC
>JALZCN010000619.1 GCA_030863045.1 Actinomycetota bacterium
ATGCACGCACCGAGGTCGGTGGTGATCAGCCCGTACTTCGGCTGGGGCGACGATCGCGACCCGCGCACCCCTACCACGAGACGGGATCTACGAGGCGCCTGTGCGGTCTAACCATCGCCCACCCTCAGATCCCACCGAACATGCGTGGTACCTACGCTGGTCTCGCGCATCCCATGGTGATCCCTATCTCACCACGCTGGGCGTCACTACGGCGGAGCTGATGCCGGTGCACCAGTTCGTCATCGACCACCACCTCGCTCGGCGGGGCCTGACCGATCGACGTGGTTTATAACCACACCGCCGAGGGCAATCACCTGGGGCCGACGCTGTCGATGCGCGGCGTAGACAACGCTGCCTACCACCATCTAGTCGAGGATGACCTGCGCTATTACATGACTACACCGGCACCGGTAATTCACTCAACGCGCGCCACTCGCAGATCCTTCAGCGGATCATGGACTCGCTGCGGTACTGGGTGATCGACCGGATCGTCGACAAGTTCTTCTTGCTCTGCTCAACTCCCACCACGACGAGGTCGATATGCAGCTACCCGGCAATGGCTATGGGCAGGAGTTGACCGTCGTGCTGGACACCGTGACCGGCGAGCCGCCCGGCACCCCCGGTGACCCCGCGTCCGGAGACGCCAAGATCACCGTCATCGGCCAGTCCCTCGTGGTGCTGGAGCGCACCGCATGACGCCAATGGCGAATTCGACGTACCGGCTGCAGATGGGTCCTGGCCTGACCCTTGCCGATGCTGCCGCCGTAGTGCCTTATCTGGCGTCCCTGGGTGTCGGCGCGGTGTACACCTCGCCACTGCTGGCTGCGATGCCGGGGTCCCTGCACGGCTACGACGTGGCCGACCCCGGCAAGGTATCGGAGGTGCTCGGCGGGGAACTCGGCCGCCGCAAACTGGTGGCCGCCGTCCGCCAGCACGGGTTAGCGCTGGTAGTGGACATCGTGCCCAACCACCTCGGGGTGGCCGATCCGCGCGCCAATCCGGCTTGGTGGGATCTGCTGCGGCACGGACCGTCATCGCGCTACGCCCACTGGTTCGACATCACAGGTTGGCCGCTGCGCCTGCCCGTCCTGGCCGACTCGCCCGACGCGCTGGCCGACCTGCGGGTGGACGGTGACTTGCTGCGCTACTACGAGCACACCTTTCCGTTGGCGCCCGGCACGGCCGGCGGCACCGTGCAGCAGGTGCACGAGGCCCAGCATTACCGGTTGGTGTCTTGGCGGGCCGACGTCGGCTACCGGCGGTTCTTCGCGGTCAGCGACCTCGCGGCAGTCCGCGTCGAGGACCCCGATGTGTTCGCCGCCACCCACGGTGAGGTGCTGCGCTGGGTTGCCGACGGCGACGTTGACGGCCTACGCGTCGATCACCCCGACGGTCTCACCGACCCCACGGGTTACCTCCACCAGCTGCGCAAACATGCTCCCGACGCCTGGATTGTGGTGGAGAAGATCCTCGAGCCCGGGGAGAGACTGCCCAGCTCGTGGCCGGTCGCGGGCACCACCGGCTACGACGCGCTCGCCGAAGTCGACGGTGTGCTGGTTGATCCAGCCGGCAAGGCGCCACTGACCGCGCTGGATACCGAGCTGACCGGAATCCAGACCGACTGGGCACAGCTCGTGCACGACTGCAAGCACGACGTGGCCACCGGCATGCTCGGCGCGGAGCTTCGCCGCCTGGCTGCGCTGGCCCCCGAAATACCCGGCGTCGCCGACGCGCTGGCTGAGGTACTGGCAGGCTTCCCGGTTTATCGCAGCTACCTGCCGTCCCATGGGCTCGAGCACTTGGATCAGGCCCTGACCGCCGCCTCGCGTCAACGTCCCGATTTGGGGACCGCGCTGGAAGCGCTCGCGCCACGGCTGCGGGATCCGAACGACGAACTCGCTGTCCGCTTGCAGCAAACCTCCGGCGCGGTGATGGCCAAGAGCGTCGAGGACACCGCCTACTACCGCTGGACCCGGTTCGTCGCGCTCAACGAGGTGGGCGGGGATCCAGACCGCTTCGGGCTCGACCCCGACGCCTTCCACGCCGCTTTGGCACTCCGCGAGCAGATCACCCCAGATGGAATGACCACGCTGTCCACCCACGACACCAAGCGCTCCGCCGACGTGCGAGCCCGGCTGGCGGTGCTTTCCGAACTGCCAGACTGGTGGGCGGGCACCGTCCGAGAATTCACCGCGCTAGCAGAGACCGCAGGCGCTGCCGTCCCTGACCCCGCTCTCGGGCACCTGCTCTGGCAGACCCTGGTCGGGGCGTGGCCACTGA
>JALZCN010000623.1 GCA_030863045.1 Actinomycetota bacterium
GCCGCCTTGTCGGGATCGGTCATCAGGGGCCTCCGGTGGCTCCGAAACGTTCGGTCTTGACCCGGGTCGGATCGTGACCGAGGTCGATCAACGCACCGGCGACGGTCTCGACGAAGCTAGTCGGGCCGCACACCAGCAGCTGCGGTGCCTGCGCCGGCGGGACGGTGTGTGTGGTCAGCAGCGCTGGGTCGACTCGTCCGGTCAGCCCGGTCCACCCCGCGGGGGCCCCGCGGGTGAGTGTCACGGTGACCTCCACTGCGTCTGGTGGGTGCTGCAACTCGTCCCGACCGATGACGTCGTCGATCGTTCGTGCGGAGTACAGCAGCCGCACCGGCACGGTGCTTCCGGTGGCGCGGTGATGGCCGAGCATGGACAGGAAAGGCACCACGCCGGACCCGCCGGCGATCAACTGCACCGGCCCGGTCGTGGCGGTGGGCCAGATGAAGTGACCGCCGATCGGGCCGCGGAGTTCGAGAAGGTCGCCCGTGCGCAGGACGTCGGTGAGGTACGGCGAGACCTCCCCGTCATCCAGACGTTCCACGACCAGCTCGATCCCGGGTCGCTCCGGTGCCGAGGCGATGGAGTAGCTGCGCTGCGCGGTGTAGCCGTCAGCGGCAGTCAGGCGCACGTCGACGTGCTGGCCCGGCAGGTGCCCGGCCCAGTCCTGGGGGCGCAGGCTCAGCCGCCACGCGCGCCGAGTCTCGCGGTGTAGTGCGAGGACTTCGGCGCGTTGCCAGCTCAGTCGCCGGCGTATCGCTGTTCTCGCCACGGATCCCCATAGTTGTGGTAGCCGAAGGTCTCCCAGAACCCGGGCTCGTCGTCGAGGGTCAGCTCCAGCCCGCGGACCCACTTCGCGGACTTCCAGAAATACAGGTGCGGTACCAGCAGCCGGGCCGGTCCACCGTGCTCGGGCTCCAGGGGTTGACCGTCGTAGGTGTCGACCACCCAGGCCTGCCCACCGGTGAGATCGGCAGCGGCATGTTCGTCGTGTAACCGCCGTCGCTGAAGGCGACCGCGTACTCCGCGGCGGTGACGACGTCGGCGAGCAAGGTGTCCACCGACACCCCCTCCCAGCGGGTGTCGAACTTCGACCAGCTGGTCACGCAATGGATATCAACCGAAACCGATTCGCGGGGCAACCCCTGGAACTCTGCCCAAGTCCAGCGGCGCACCTCATCGACCTGCCCCCGTACCCGGAAGTCCCAGTCGGTCAACGACGTGCGCGGTGTCGGACCAGCCGACAACACCGGAAACCCGTCCCCGACGTTGTACTGCCCAGGCGGCAACCGCCCGGGCGGAGCCTCCCGCCGTCGACGGGCAAACCCGCGAGACACGAACGACATCCCGTCCCCCTCCCGACCTCAAGGTGCGCGCGATCGCCCTACGACGATGATGCGTACTCAGAATGCCAGCCGGGAAGAAGCGGGCACCAGGCTCTGTGCCGATCCGCGCATGTACGGCCGTGGCTACTCAAGCAGCCTGGGGCGTGCCCTCGGGACTTGCTGAGGTGCCCGGCCGGATGGCTGCCAGTGACGGTTGGCGGGCGAGGATCCGCAACACCGTGATGTGGATGATCACGCCTATGGGGAGAAGGAAGGTCGGGACAAGCACTTCCGGCAGCACCGTCATCGGGACGGTGTTGGGTTCGCCGGCGAAGACTTGCAGGACCCCGGGAGCCGACATCACGCCCAGCGTGAGAGCCATCGCGAGGTCCAGCAGGCCGAGGGCGTGAAAGATGATCGCCGGGCGGTGCCGATCTGGGCGCTTCCACAGCCCGTAGGCGACAAACGGTGCGGCCAGTCCGATGATCACATCACCGATACCGGCAGGCAGCGCGAAATGCGCTGGTAACAGATCTTGCAGGTACAGCGTGATGAACATGATTCCGGCGATCCGCCAGAGGTTGACCAGGGTGAGCAGCGCGAGCACGCGGGGGGCGGCGAGCGCGTCACGCACCGCGGGTATTCGGGTGAGCAGCACGCCAGCAATGATGGGGATGAGTACACCACCGGCGATGGCTGGCAGGGCGTCACCGGGACGGCCGAGGAATACTCCGGCGCCGCCGGTGGCCGCGGCGGCGGCCAGCCAGGCGGCCAGGAGCGCGCCGACTCCAAGGGCCGCGTCGAGAGCCGTTCGTCGTGCTGACCCGCGTTGCCGCACGGCGACGTAGCTGATGGCAGACATCAACGCGATCACGACGATGCATATCGTGGCCGTGACGATGAAGGCATAGTTGGGTACGGCGTTCATGGGGATCCGATCCTTTCGTCGGGGTGGATCTCAGGTGCGGTCGCCGGGTTGAAGGTTCGGCGGACCAGCGCGCCGTTGACGAGCGGCGCGGCAGCGGTTTGTTGACGCCGCTGCCCGTGCCACGTCAACCCTCACTACCGCCGTGTCTGTCCATTGGTTTTATGATGGAACTGACCCTAGTTCGGTCAGTTCGTTCACGCAACCCACTCTGGTGGGCTGGTAGAGAGGTGAGTGGGGTGTTACTGCGGACGTATGACGAGCAGGTGTGCTCGATCGCCCGCGCCTTGGAGGTGGTGGGCGAGCGCTGGAGTCTGCTCATCGTCCGGGACGCCCTGCTGGGGCTGAAGCGCTTCGAGCAGTTCCAGGACAGCCTCGGCATCGCCAGAAACGTGCTGGCCAACCGCCTCGGCCGACTAGTTGCGGCCGGCGTGTTCGAACGGGTGCGCTACCAGCAGCGTCCTGAACGATTCGAGTACCGGCTCACCCCGATGGGCCGTCAGCTATTCGTCCCGGTGCTGGCCCTCATGCAATGGGGTGACGAGCACCTGGCGGGGTCGGCGGGTCCACCCCGCCTCGCGCAGCACGCAAGTTGCGGGGGCGAGTTGCGAGCCGGGCTGATCTGCCAGCAGTGCCAACTGCCCGTTCCCGGCCAAGAGGTCACGGTCGTTCCTGGACCGGGTCAGCGCCCTGCTGGACGACGCGACACCAGCCGCTGAATCCCAGCTCCGCGTTCTGTTGGGCTTCGGAAGGCGTAGCGGTAGGTGTGCGGGCTGGTGCCGACGAGGCGTTTGAATCGGTCCCGGAAAGCAGTGGGGGAGCCGAAGCCGACCTGTGTGGCGATCCGGTCGACCGGGTGTGTGGTTGCTTCCAGCAGGTACTGCGCTTGACGGATGCGAGTGCGGTGCAGCCATTGCAGAGGGGTCGTGCCGGTCTGTTCGCGGAACCGGCGATTGAGGGTCCGGGTGCTCATACCGGCGTGAGTTGCGATCTCGTGGAGAGTCAGGTGGTTGCTGGCGTTGTCCTGCATCCATCGCAGCAAGGGCTCCATGGTCGAGCCCTGAGGGGTGGGAGGTTGCTCGTGGACGATGAACTGGGCCTGGCCACCTTCGCGCTCAAGGGGCATCACTGACAGTCGAGCCGCATCGGCGGCCACCGCTGAGCCGTAGTCACGGCGGATCAGGTGCAGACAAAGATTCAAGCCCGCGGCGGCGCCGGCCGAGGTCAAGAATTGACCGTTGTCCACGTAGAGCACATCTGGGTCCACCATCACATCTGGGTGCTGGGTGGCGAGGAGGTTGGCGGCGATCCAGTGGGTGGTGGCCCGCTGCCCGTCCAGCAGCCCGGTGGCGGCGAGGATGAAGGCCCCCGCGCAGATCGAGGCGATGCGGGTGCCGTTGTCAGCCGCTTGTCGCAACGCCTTGAGGATCTCGGCCGGGACTGGAGCGGTGGGATCGGCGCAGCCGGGCAAGATGATCGTGTCCGCCTCCGCCAGAGCGTCCAGTCCCCACGGTGCATGCAGCGTGAATACGCCGGCGTCGACCTGGTCGGTTGCGGCACAGACCCGGACTCGGTAGGCCGCGCGGCCATCCGGCAGCCGGGTGCGAGCAAACACCTCGATCGGCGTGGACAAGTCAAAAGCGATGACCCCGTCCAGAGCGAGGACGGCCACGGTATGCATGGCCGCAATTTATGGGTTCACCATATTCTCGCCAAGCCGCTGTTACAGCGCTCCGAGCCGCCCGTCCGATTCGTAGTCAGCTGAACACGGGACAGGCGTTGGCGAGAATCTGTTGATACCTGGCGATGTAGCCGCTTCTCGCTGCCGCAAGCGGTGGCTAGCGTCGATGCCCGCACCCCTGATCCGGAGCTGCGGACCCGCGCAAGGAGAGGACTGATCCTGGATGCCCGCCCAGGTTGTGTTGCGGCACCCGCTGCCGTTTAAGTCGTGACGAAGCTCCTTCTCGCCGTCCATGTCGTGGCCGCGATCATCACAGTCGGCCCGGTGACCGTCGCGGCAAGCATGTTTCCTGCCGTTGCACGCCGCGCCCAATCCCAGCCCGATGACGGCCACCCCGTGGCCGTCATGCGCACCCTGCATCGCATCAGCCGGGTCTACGCCGCTCTAGGCGTTGTGGTGCCTGTCTCCGGGCTCGTGATCGCTGGCAGCCTGCATGTATTGGGCGACACCTGGCTGATCATCTCGATCGCCCTGACAGCGATCGCGGCCGTCATCTTGGCGCGGCTTGTCCTACCCCGACAAAGCGTCATCCTCGCCAGCCTCGACCCCGCCATCACGGTCTCGTCACCGGTAACCGAGCCGACGCAACGCACAGCTGCACGGCTTGCCATGCACACCGGAATATTCAACCTCCTGTGGGCCACCGTCACTGTCCTGATGATCCTCCGCCCTGGATCGACCACGGGAGTATGAGACTGCGCTCTCGCCCTGCGACCCTGGACTCCATTGGATAGCGGCTAACGACGCTCGGACGAGCAGGAGTACGGACGGGCCAGCGTATGAAGCCGGTTCTGGTGACCGGGGCGACGGGCAACCCGGGTTCCGCGCTGGTCGAGCTGTTTCGTCAGCGAGACGTGGCGGTCCGGGTAATGGTCCGGCGAGAGGTCGACGTGGCACGCCTTGCGGCGATGTCGGAGTCGGTGGTGGTCGGCGACTTCGACGACGTTGACTCGATCGCAGCTGCCGTGCACGGGATCAGCCGGGCCTACCTGGTCACACCGTCGTCGGAGAAGGCCGAGGCCTAGCAGACCCGCTTCTCCGAGATCGCCGCAAAGGCCGGCGTGCAGCAACTGGTGAAGCTGTCGCAGTTCGCCGCGGACGAGGCCTCACCGGTGCGCTTCCTACGTTGGCACGCCTCCGCCGAGCGCCGGATCCGCGAGCTCGGGATCGACTTCACATTCCTCCGTCCGAACTTGTATTTCCAGGGTTTCCTCGCCTTGAGCCGGTTGATCGCGACCCAGAACCGCTTCTTCGCGCCGATCGGAGACGCCGGGTCAGTGCGGTCGACGTCCGGGACATTGCGGCGGTCACCGCGGCTGCGCTGACCGAACCCGGACACCAGGACCGGACGTACACCATCACCGGTCCGGCCGCTATCACCCACCGAGATTGCCGCCGCCCTCAGTAGGGCCGTTGGACGTGAGATCACGTTCATCGACGCCCCGCCGGAGGCGTTCGCTGAGAGCCTGCGGGAGATACTCCCACCCTGGCAGGCCGATGGACTGCTCGAGGATTACGCGCACTACGCGCGTGGCGAGGCCGAAACCGTCTACTCCACCGTCGCCGAGGTCACCGGACGCCAGCCGCGGGACATCGACCAATTCGCCCGCGACTACGCCAATGCATTTGTCCGGAGCCGGTCCAGTCCTTCGTAGAGTGTGGGACAGCCCGATCGGGTTATCTTTCTGGCGTGACGGTGTATGGCCTGCACGCCTCCCATGAGCAGATCCATCCGGCTGAGCTGCTCAAGGCGGTGATCCGCGCCGAGCAGGCTGGTTTCGGCGCGGCGATGTCCTCCGACCACTTCTCGCCGTGGAGCGCGCGGCAGGGGCATTCGGGGTTCGCCTGGTCGTGGCTGGGCGCGGCGCTGCAGGCCACTTCGCTGCCCATCGGCGTGGTGAACGCACCTGGTCAGCGCTACCATCCGGCGATCATCGCGCAGGCCATCGGCACGCTGGCCGCGATGTACCCCGGCCGCTTCTGGGTGGCATTGGGCACCGGTGAGGCGAGCAACGAGCACATCACGGGCGACCGCTGGCCGCGCAAGGAGCAGCGCAGCGCGCGGCTGCGCGAGTCCGTCGACGTGATCCGCGCGCTGCTCGCCGGTGAGCAGGTGAGCCACGATGGGCTGGTCCGGGTCGACCGGGCGCGGCTGTGGACCCGTCCGGAGCAGATGCCGGCCCTGGTCGGTGCGGCGGTCAGCGCGCAGACCGCGCGCTGGTGCGCGGACTGGGCCGACGGTTTGATCACGGTGAACGCGCCGGTCGAGCGGCTACGGACGATGGTCGACGCTTACCGGGATGCCGGCGGGCGCGGCAAGCTCTACCTCCAGGTGCACTTGAGCTGGGCGCCGGACGAGGACACCGCGCTGGCGATCGCGCACGATCAGTGGCGATCCAACGTGTTCGCTCCGCCGGTGTGCTGGGACCTGGAGCTCACAGAGCACTTCGACGAAGTTGCCAAGCACGTCCGTCCGGAGAAGCTGGCCGAGGTGGTGAACGTGTCAGCCGATCTGGGCAGGCACGCCGCACGGCTCAAGGAGTACGCCGAGCTGGGTTTTGACGAGATCTACCTGCACCACGTCGGCCAGCAGCAGGAGGAGTTCATCGACGTGTTCGGTGCCCGCGTCCTGCCGGAGCTGTCATGAGGCTGACTCGGACGGCTGATCTGTGGTGGCGAAATGCGGTCATCTACTGCCTGGACGTCGAGACCTACCAGGACAGCAACGGTGATGGGCACGGCGATTTCCATGGACTGATCCAGCGCATCGACTACCTGGACCGGCTCGGCGTGACCTGTCTGTGGCTCATGCCGTACTACCCGTCGCCGGACCGCGACGACGGATACGACATCACCGACTTCTACGGCGTGGACCCCAGGCTGGGCAGCCACGGCGACTTCATCGAGTTCGTGCGCACCGCGCGAGACCGAGGCATGCGAGTGATTGCCGACCTCGTGGTCAACCACACCTCCGACCAGCACCCCTGGTTCCAAAGCGCACGCAGCAGCCCCGACTCGCCGTACCGCGACTGGTATGTCTGGGCGGATGAGCCGCCCGCGGACGGCCCGCAGGGGATTGTGTTCCCGGACCAGGAGACCAGTGTCTGGACCTACGACGAGGTCGCCGGCCAGTACTACCTGCACCGGTTCTACAAGCACCAGCCAGACCTCAACGTCGCGAACCCGGAGGTGCGCGACGAGATCGCCAGGACGATCGGCTTCTGGCTGCAGCTGGGATTGTCCGGATTCCGGGTCGACGCCGTCCCGTTCCTGCTGGAGACCACCGGACAGCACGACGCCGGGCAGCTTCCGGCCCCGCACGACTACCTCGCCGACCTGCGGGCCTTCCTCGGCCGGCGCAGCGGTGAGGGCGTGCTGCTGGGCGAGGTTAACCTGCCGAACCCGGAGACCATGACCTTCTTCGGTACCGAACGCGACGAGCTGACCATGTGTTTTGACTTCGTCGGCATGCAGCGGATGTATCTGTCGCTGGCCCGGGGTAACGCCGAGCCGCTGGCCGAGGCGCTGCGCGAGCGGCCGGAGCCACCGAAAGATGCGCACTGGGCGACGTTCGTCCGCAATCACGACGAGCTGACCTTGGACAAGCTCACCGATACGCAGCGCCGGGAGGTCTTCGAGGCGTTCGGGCCGAACCCGGAGATGCAGCTCTACGGCCGTGGGCTGCGCCGGCGGCTGCCGACGATGCTCGGCGGCGACCGGGAGCGCATCCGGATGGTTTACAGCCTGCTGTTCTCGCTGCCAGGCACGCCCGTGCTGTTCTACGGCGAGGAGATCGGCATGGGTGAGGATCTCCGGGCGCAGGGCCGGCTCGCGGTGCGCACTCCGATGCAATGGTCACCGGAGCCAGGCGGCGGGTTCTCCGCCGCCGAAGAATCTGAGTTACCCGGTCCGATCCCGGGGGGCGAGTACGGACCTGAGCGGGTCAACGTCGCTGCCCAGGAGCGCGACCCGGAGTCGTTGCTGTCCTGGATGCGGTTGCTGATCAAGTCTTACCGGGCCTGCCCCGAGCTGGCCTGGGGGCGCCACGAG
The DNA here is from genome assembly GCA_030863045.1 of Actinomycetota bacterium. GTDB lineage: Bacteria > Actinomycetota > Actinomycetes > Mycobacteriales > Pseudonocardiaceae. The sequence goes on from JALZCN010000623.1 coordinate 8,039, forward strand.
GTGCTCGACGCCGGTGACGCCGCCGTGCTCGCACACCGCTGCGACGCCGACGGCGGCACGGTCATAGCTGTGCACAACTTTGGTGCGGACCCAACGAATGCGGTGCTGAAGCTGACCGGGCTGGACAGCTCATGCCTGCTGAAAGACGTGCTGGTCGACGGATCGGAACGAGTGGCGAAGGACGGTTCGGTGACCCTCGAGCTCGAGCGTTACGGCTGCCGCTGGCTACGTGTGGAGCGCGAACACCGGTGAAGGCTGACCAGTTCTGGTCAGTTGTTCACGTGCCGCTCAGCCAGCACCTTGTGCGGAACCTGCAGCAGGCGCAGCAGGGTCACCAATGTCAGCCCACCGATGAGGTTGCCGAGCGCAGCCAACGCGAATAGGCCTAGCCAATCCGCGTAGCCGAACGGGGCACCGGCCCGCAGCGCGGCGAAGCACACCAGGGAGGCGACGATCGCGTGGTTGACCTGGCCGGCACCCAACAGGAAGCCCATCGCGGTCGCAGGCACCAGGCGGATCCCGTCGGACTGCGTGGCGTGCTGCAGGTGCGTCATCAACGTGATCAGCATTCCCCCGATCAGCGCCAGCGCGAACGCATGCCAGGTGATGCCCAGCTCGATGTAGGCGTTAGCAGCATCAACGGCGGTCGTTCGAAGCGATGGGAAGCCCGCCATCACGATCGCCGTCACCACCCAACCGCCGGCGAGGTTCATCACGAGCGTCGCGGCCCACAGCCGGCCCAGCGACAGCAGTGGGGCACGTTTGGCCACTACCGCCGCGACGGGCACCAGAAAGTTCTCGGTGAACAACTCGCTGCGCGCCAGGGTCAGCGCGATGAAGCCGATGGAGAACGCCAGTCCCGCGAGCAGAACGTTGTGCGTCGCATGCTCGACGAGCAGCAGCGCGAGCACCCCGACGCCGACGTCCAGGCCACCGAGGAAGCCGGTGGCCAGCAGACCCGGCCATGAGCGCCCCAACCGCTGTTCGCCCTCATCGAGCAGCCGATGGAGAGTCTCCTCGGAATCCTGCTGAGGGACATCGGGGTCGATGACGTTGCGGCGCTTCACAGCCGCCAAGGGTAGGGCTCTAAGCAGGTAGGCGCCGCTTGGCGATGAGAAGGGGGTCGGTGACGCCGCCGGGGCAGGCCCAGCGGGCAATGTCCCATCCGGCGCGGCGAGCGCCGGCTTGGTAGGCGCTCTCGTAGAAGTCGAGCACTGCGGCCC
>JALZCN010000633.1 GCA_030863045.1 Actinomycetota bacterium
AACACCGTTCCAGCGTTTTGCGAATTATAATGGGGCGAGAAACCGTTCCGGGGAAGCTGTCGGGGGAATCCACCACCGGACCGCCCTTCCCATCCTCTCACCCTGCTCAGTCAGGGTTTGAGGAACATCGTCTTTTCGCGGGCTAAAGCTGCCTACCGTCCTATGTTCCTCAGCCAGCTCGCCAATAATGAGATCGGCGTGTCAGAACAGGGGGTGTCGCGCACGCGCAGCGGCCGGTAACCGGTGGAGCCAAGCTGCGCGAGCTCGGCGTCGATGTCCACGTCGATGGATCCAAAGAAGTCGATGTTCTCGCTGTGCGCCGAGGAGATGTGGGCCAGGACCTCGTCATCGATGCGCCGCCCGGCCGCGCGCATCGAGTGCACCGCCAGCCTGCAGTACTCGGTCATCCAGGTCACCACGGCGTTGATGACCAGGGTCAGGCATCACGCCCTGCTCGGTCTGCTGCTCGGCGTCAGTCGGGCCACCATCCATGCGCACGTCCCGGAACTGCACCAGGGCCGTGCCGCACTCATAACAACTCGATCTTCATTCTGTCAAAAGGCGCCCGGTCAGCGACACACGGTCCGCTCCCACCGATGAGCGCGCTTCGATCCCATGGATGACTGCCGTGATTGCATGGTCATCCGTGCAGGACCGGATGAAGCGGCCTCAGTCGAGGCAACCTACGCGTAGCTCTGGTCACGTGGGTGTCCCAGATGGCTCACCCTGCGGGAATCTTCATTGGGCGGGTCCTGCGGACCACCTCTGCCTGCCACCAGGGGCGACCAGCAGCGTTCCGGAAGAGGTCCCCCGCGCGGGACGACGGACTGGCTCGCGATAGCGGTCCCGAGCGTCCCTGCTCACCCCTTCGACGCTTAGCCTGACCACGTGATCGCACCGGACGAACTGGCTGCCCGCGTCTTTAGCGACACGGTTCTGCAGGAGAGCCACTGGCTGGAATGGAAGTCCGCTGTCAACCTGGGCCAGCGGGAGTGGCAAGCCCGCGTCGCCCGGTTCATACTCGGCGCAGCCAACCGACCCCCGGGGCTTGCGGGTGCCTCTCACGAGGGCCGCGCCTTCATGCTGCTCGGTGTCGAACCCGGCCGGGCGGTCGGCACAACAGAGGTCGACCTCGCCGTAGTCACCGCGGGGCTGGCGCGGTACCTCGGCTCCGCAGGACCCTGCTACGTCCTCGACTACGTGGCCTTTAGTGCAGTGACCATCGCGGTCGTCACCGTGCAGCCCAGCCCCTCGGGAAGCCGCCCATTCCTCGCCCGCGGAACGCACTCCGGGACCAAACTCATCGTCCAAGACGGGCGGATCTACATCCGACGCGACGGAGCCACCGAAGAGGCCACCTCCAAAGAGGTCGACGACATGCTCACCGAACGTGTCAGCGTCCGAATCGCCGCCGGCCCCCGGTGGCCACTGCAAGCCGTGGATGCCTGGCGTGACGGCAACAAGGTGCATATCCGCCAAGAGCGAGGCGACATCCTCTACATCCGCAGTCCGGACAACTTCACCAACCTCACCGAGATGGCCCGCGAGCGGCCAGCTCTGCCGGCGCAGGTCCCAAAGTCGGTCAGTAACAGGGTGGCAGCGGCTTTCGACCCCCTGCTGGCGCTCGCCGACTCACAGCCCGATCGCGCCGTGCAGGACGCTTGGTCGCCACTCCAACAGATAGCTGAAAAGGTATACCGCGGCCTCCTCGGACGGGAGCCACACGGCAAAGTGATCGACATGGTGGCCGACCTGGCGTCCGCGGACCTGGTCGAGGGTGGCTGGGTGAATGTCGCCTATCCCTTGTACTACTGGCCGATCGACCAGCAGCACCATGAGCTCCAGACAACGGTGGGTGCGGCCAAGACCTATCTCATACTTGCCACCGCCCTCGTCACAGCGCTGCTCCTAGCGGACGAGAGCGCACCCACACCCTTGACCTGACCAGCCAGGCGGGCCTTGCCATCTCAGTCGCCGATCGGCTTCCGGTGACGTGTCCTGGTGATCGGAGCCTTCGACTGCGCATGTCAAGCACGTGTGGCCCCGGAATACTGCTGTCGTGGCGTACGACGTAGACATGGCCAATCGGCTGCGCGAGATGCTGGCCAACGAGCCCGGAGTCGTGGAGAAGCCCATGTTTGGTGGCCTGGCCTTCATGGTTGCCGGGCACATGGCCGTCAGCGTGAGCGGCCAGGGTGGTCTCCTACTTCGCGTCGATCCGGCTCAGACCGATACCCTGGTTGTCCATCCGCGGGCTAGCCGGTTCGTCATGCGTGGACGCGAGATGGATGGCTGGCTGCGGATTGACATCGATGCGCGTGCGAGCGACGACGAGCTCAACCGGTGGATCAAGCACGGCGTCGGCTACGCCAGCTCGCTGCCGCCGAGATGATCCTTTCCTCTGCTGGTCGCGGCCATGCTCCTGGCTGTGGCGCGGACCGACTTGGTCTACAACCAACCTTGGGC
>JALZCN010000661.1 GCA_030863045.1 Actinomycetota bacterium
GGGCCGATTCCGTCATCTGCCGACACTAAAACCTCCAGTGGACTTATGGTCAAGACGGTGAGTCGACGAACGTCGATAGCCGCCGTTCCGGGATCGGCGTCAGCCGGTCGGGCCGGCGATAGTCTGCTGAAGGTCGGCGTCACCGAAGACGTGGGGAGTCGGTAAGTGTCGTATCCAAGTCCTCGCTATTGGGGCGACACCGGCGAGATCAGCGCGACCTTCACACCAGCATCCGCCAAGCCGGACTTGACGACAGGCGCAGGTTCCTTCCACTACTTGGCCACCACGGTGTCCACCGACGGGGAGTTCGGTCTGTACCGGGTCAACATGGGACCGAAGGCGGGCGGACCGAGCACGCATTTCCATAAAACGATCTCCGAATCGTTCTTCATCCTGTCCGGCACGGTGGCACTCTTTGACGGTGAGCGCTGGATCGACGCGACCGCCGGGGACTTCCTTTATGTCCCGGTCGGTGGATTGCATGCGTTCCGGAACGACTCCGCCGAGCCGGCGTCGATACTGCTGCTCTTCGCGCCGGGCGCGCCACGCGAACGCTACTTCGAAGGGCTGACCGAGGTCGCTCGGCTCAGCGACGAGGACAGGACGAGATTCTTCCTCGAGCACGACAATCACTTCGTCACCCGCGAGGCCTAACCGATCATGTCGTGTCTGGGGCGGCGAGCCGGGTTATGAGGCACTGCAGTTGCTGCCGATCGAGGGCCGATCCGAGCGCCGGGGGTGCGGCCGGAGCAGCCACCACAGGCCCATGAAGGGCAGCACGAGGGGCAGATACCCGTAGCCCTGACCGAAGTGGGACCACACGGTCCGGTCCGGGAAATACTCCGGTACCAGATAACTCGCGGCTCCGACCACGAGAACCCCGACAGCCTCGACGGCACAGGCCGCGATCGCAACGGCGCGGGCACGGTTGCCTATTAGGAAGCACGTCGTGGCGAGGAGGTAGACCACGGCCGCCACGGCGGACAGACCGTAGGCCAGCGGTGCGCGCTCGGCGTACAGCAGCAGCTGTACGGCGGACCGGCCGCTCGCCGCCAGCGCGAACAACGCATACAGGGCGGTGAGGAGCCGCCCGGGTCCGGCGCCTATTCCGCGGTCGTCCCGGCGCGCCGGGTCACGTTGGTCGCGAGACTTGCTGCTGTCAGACACCGTTGGAGCCGGCCCAGATGTCGTTAAGCCGAGCGAGCATGGCCAGCACGGCGAGACAAGCCACGATGATCACCGCGGTGCCGGACCGGGTCCGCTCGGCCAGCGCCCACACGATCCCAGCCGGAACGAGTAGCAAGACGCCCACCAGGTAACCGACGAAGGTGACGACCTCGATGTCGCGCTCGATGCTGACCAGCTGCGCGACCGCGACGGCCACCTGCGTCAGCAGTGCCAGCTCCAAGACACCGAGTACCCCCAGGAGCCACCAGCCGGGAAGCCGGTCCCGGATGACATCGACAAGGGCGGTCAGCGCCGCGACACAGGAGATCCCGACGATGCCGGCCTGCAACCATCCAATCATCGGCACGTTGTCCTTGAGGTGTTGGTCGCCTGCGGCTTCGGGGTCGTCATCGCCCGGCCCGGCCGCTTGCCTGCCGGGTTCGACAAGGTCAAGAACGAAGGCGATCGCGGTAGCGACAGTACCGCCACTGTCGCTGTCCAGCGGCCGGCTGGCCAAGATCTACAGCTTCACCGATCTGGGCGGCAGCCAACCCGATTGCTGAGGTAGGTCACCGCAGCAGGCCGGCGATTACTGCCAGGCTTGGGTTGACGCCGCCGCCGTGTCTCGGGTGCGTCTTTGGGTGGCCGGCCGTCTTGATCGAGGTAGGCCAGGATCCGCTTGCCCAGCACCGCTAGCTGCCCGGCGTCCAGAGTTCGGGCGTGGCGGGCCAACTCCGTCTCCACCTCGGCGCGCTTCTCATCGCCCAGGTGCGGGGGAATACAAGCCAGCACCGAGCGGATCACCGCGACGTCAGCGGCCCCGATCGAGTGTTCGGCCACCGCCGCCGCAGTCTGTGCAAGTCGCGGCGGCACTGGCGCACCACCCAATCCTCGCCCGGACAGCACATCAGCTGCGGCTGCGACCCGGGAACGCGCCTCACCCCGCGAGACGCGCGCGACTGCGCGCACCAATTCCACGGTCGTGCCGTACCCAGTTGTCGCAGCTGTACCCCGAGAGTCGATTTCGGCAATTACCGACAACATCTGCGCCCACGTCGAATGCAAACGGGTTTCCAACGTGCAGAGCTCGGCGAGCAACTCGGCATCACTGCCCTGCCACACCGGCACTGTTAACATGACCCGAGCTTAATCGGGAACCCCGACAAAACCGGGTCTTCAACCGCTCAGGCAGAGGACATTACCCGTCGCGGCGCCAGGGAAGACGGCGGGTGTGATCACTCTTGGCGAGCGCACCGGCCGATTCCGGATCGGTGATAACCAGTTGCTGGTGACGCTACGAGCGGCATCTAGGCGGAAGGCCTCGCAGTGGCCTCCTCGATGAGGCCGAGGTTCACCGACACGTCCAGCGCCGATCACGGTGCCGCGTCGAAGCCCGCCTCAGCAGCCTTGGCCGCGCTGAGCACGAACAGTTCGAACTGGATGCCATCTGGATGACGAAACGTCAAGACGTCACCGTAATCCCGGCTCACGATCGGTGTGTAGTCAACGCCCAGTCGCGCGAAGTGTTCCTGCCATTCTTCGAGCTCGGCTCGGTCAGCCGCGGCGAAGGCCAAGTGATCGAGGCCCGTACGACGGGGATCGAAGCGCTCACCGGTGTTATCGGCGTGATGCTGCGCCTCCAGCACGAGCCGGGTCGCCACATCGCCGGTGATCACGGCCTCCCAGCCCTCGTGCTGCAACCGGTCCAGCACCTTCAAACCCAGAACTTCGAGGAACCACCGCTCGGACGCCGCGAGATCGGTTACGGATAGCGAAATGTGATGCCAGCCCCTTACCGCGGGCATTTGCCACCACCTCCGTTGCGAGCATACGGTGGTGAAAACCTTCATCCGCTGGTTGATCCGCGGGCCACCGCACGCTCGACCAGCTCGGCGAACACTGCTCCCAGTTCTGCGCCGTCGGATTCGATCGCCATCGGTAGCAGCGACGTCTCGGTCAACCCCGGAGCAACGTTGACCTCGAGGAAGTGCGCCACTCCGTCCGGCCCCACCACCGCATCGGTTCGGGACACGTCGCGCAACCCGAGTACCCGGTGCGCACGAAGGGCCAGATCGGCCGCCGCTGCGGTCGCCGCGGGGTCGAGCCGGGCCGGGGTGTGGAAGGTGGCAAGCCCAGCGGTGTAGCGGGCGGCGTAGTCATAGAAGCCGGACACGGCGTTGATCTCCACCGCCGGCAGTGCGCGGGGTCCATGCGGCTCGTCCAGTACGGTGACCGCGATCTCGACGCCCTCGACGAAGCGCTCCGCCATGACGGTGTCCCCGTAAGCCAGGCAGCCCACCATGGCGCCTGGCAGCTCGGTGACTTCGCGCACCACGTGTACACCCAGCGCGGAGCCACCCTGGGGAGGTTTGAGGATCAACGGCAGGCCGAGCCGGTTGACCAGCGCGGCGAGCACGTCGTGGGCGCCGAGGTCGCGGAACGTGGCATGCGGCAGTGCGACCCAATCCGGCGTGGTCATCCCGGCGCGCGCCAGCTCGTCCTTGGCGGTCGGCTTGTCCCAGGCTCGCCGGCAGGCCCGCGGATCGGAGCCTACATAGGGCATCCGCAACAGCTCCAGCACCGACTGCACGGCACCGTTCTCGCCCACCCCGCCGTGCAGCGCCACCACGACTGCGTCCGGCCGGCTGGCACTGAGCCGGCCGACCAGCGTGCCGTCGATATCCCACTCCTCGACCTGCAGCCCGACATCCCGCAGCGCGCTGGACAGCCTGCGCCCGGAGCGCAGCGACACATCGCGCTCGTGCGACAGCCCACCGGCCAGGACAGCGACGGTTCGATCAGTCACCGGGAGCTCCTGAAGTCGACCAGATTCTATGCGGTGTCCGGGGACGGGGACTGCGGGCCGAACATCGTGCGTGGGCGCACGCTACCGAACGTGTGTAGCAGTTCGAGTTCGCCGCTGAGCACGGCGGCCAGCCGGCGCACCCCTTCGGTGATCCGCTCTGGGGTCGGGTAGCAGAACGACAGCCGCATCTGGCGGCTGCCGAGTCCGTCGGCGTAGAAGGCGGTGCCGGGAACGTAGGCCACCCGCTGCGTCACCGCCCGGGGCAGCATGGCCTTGGTGTCCAAACCTTCGGGCACCGTGAGCCAGACGTAGAACCCACCTGCGGGATGGGTCCACCGGCATCCCGGCGGCAAGTGCTGCGCCAACCCGACCAGCATGGCGTCCCGGCGGTCCCGGTAGGCCTCCCGGTAGGTCTTGATCTGGCCCTTCCAGTCGTGCTGGGCCAGGTAGCACAACACGACGTACTGCGTGAACGCCGGCGGGCACAGGGTGGCCGACTCCGCGGCCAACACCAGCTTCTCCCGCACTGCATGCGGGGCCAGCGCCCAGCCGACCCGCAGGCCGGGCGCAAAGGTCTTGGAGAATGAGCCAAGATAGACGACGTTGTCCGGGTCAGCGGCCCGCATCGCTGGGTAGATCTGGCCGTCAAAGCCCAGCAGCCCGTACGGGTTATCCTCCACGACCAGCACCCGATGCTCGGCGCACAGCCGCAGCACCTCCGCCCGGCGGGCCACGGCCAGCGTGACGCCGGCCGGGTTGTGGAAATTCGGGATCGTGTACAGGAACTTGGCTGGACGGCCTTGGGCACGCAACGAACGGAGGGCCGCGTCCAACTCTTCGGGCACCAGTCCGTCGTCGTCCATCGAGACCTGGACCACCTGCGCCTGGTAGGAGGCGAAGGTGGTGAGCGCCCCCACGTAGGACGGTGCCTCGGCGAGCACCACGTCGCCCGGGTCGCAAAAGATCCGGGTGACCATGTCCAGTGCCATCTGGGAACCGACGGTGACCGTGACATCGTCGGCGTGCGCCCGGATCCCTTCCAGCGCCATGATCTCGCAGATCCGTTCGCGAAGCTCCGGGGTGCCTTGCGCCGAGCCGTACTGTAGTGCCGCCATCCCGTCGGTGGCGATCATCTGGGCGACCTCGTCGGCCAACGAGTCCAGCGGCAGGGCGGGCAGGTAGGGCATGCCTCCAGCCAGCGACACCACTTCCGGGCGGCTGGCCACCGCGAACAACGCGCGGATTTCGGAGGCGGTCATGCCTGCGGTGCGCTGCGCGTAGCGGTGCAGGTGGGGATCGAGATCGCGTTGCGTGGACCGGGTGAGCTGGTCGCGGGTTGCTTTCGGCTTCATAGGCGGCGCCTTTGTGCGCTTGGAGGTCCCCTGGGAGTGTAGAGGCCCGCGGCAGGGTGGCCCATCGCCTTCACTACCGCTGGCCATCGGCATATGCTGCGCGCGGCGGTAAGCGCTCGTGGAGTCCTGGGAGGCGCGGTGTCACGTCGAGTGGTCGGCGTCACCCTGGACAACCTTGATCTGCTACCGAAGAAGTGCCGACGTTGCGTGTTCTGGGAGCTCGCCCCGCATGTCCGGGAGCAGGCCGAGGACTTCGGGCAAACCGAACTGGAGAAGGAGGCCTGGGTCTCCAGCGTGCTGCTGGAGTGGGGCTCCTGCGGTCGGATAGTGATGTCCGGCGACGTGCCGGCCGGCTACGTGCTGTACGCCCCGCCGGCAGCGGTGCCGCGAGCGTTGGCGTTTCCCACCTCGCCGGTCAGTGCTGATGCCGTGTTGCTCACGGCGCTGAAGGTGCTGCCGGAGTTCGGCGGCGGTGGCTTGGGTCGGATGCTGGTGCAGGCGGTGGCCAAGGATCTCACCCGGCGCGGTGTGAAAGCCCTCGAGGCCTTCGGTGACGCCAAACCCGACCAGCAGTCCAGCTGCGTGGTGCCGGCCGAGTTCCTGCAGCAGGTCGGGTTCAAGACGGTGCACGTGCACCCGCGCTGGCCCCGGTTGCGCCTGGAGTTGCGTACCGCGCTGACGTGGAAAGAAGACGTTGAAGCGGCATTGGAGCGGCTGCTGGGGTCGGTGACGATCCACAACGTCGAGCCGAGCCTGCGACCCGCCTGACGGCGTCGCGATTCGCCGCTGGGCTCACCGGTGATGCGCCGGGGTGAGGATCGCACTGGCGGGCCCGTCGGCGTCCACTGTGGCATGGCGGCCCGGTTGTGACCGGATCCGGCGGGCGGAACCGGTGTCGAGCCGCTGTCGCCACGCCTCGTAGGTGGCTTGGCTGATCCCGGTATCAGAGGGCCCGCGATCGGCTGGGTCGCGATCGACCGGCAGCAGCGGCGGCCACGGCCAGAATCGCGCCACGCCACGTGACCGCAAGAAGCCGAGGCCGAGGACGAGACCGAAGATCAGGTGCCCGATCAGTGAGAGCGAGACCGTGGTGGGAGTGAGGGGAAACATCAATTCCTCGCCGCGGGGCGCGAGCGCAACGGTTGCGATCAGGCCGGTCCAGATCGGGAAGACCGCAAAAGCCACCGCCGCGAGCACGACGTCGCGGCTCGACCACCGGTTCAGCCCCAGCGCGAGGGCGAAGACGAAGAACGCGATGCCGATCCCGCCACCGTCGCCGACGTAACGCCACAGGTAACCCACCACGGCGCCGCCCCGAGTCTCGGCGCCGTCGGTGATCCAGGTGCCCATCGTCGGGATGAAATCGCCCCACCATCCGAGCAGGTAGACGGTGTCCAGCCGGAAGATGTCATAGACCGCGCAGGCGACAATTCCCCAGATGAGCCCCCGCCCGACGACCCGGTCGGTAGGATCTGGCGCGAAGATGGCCAGCACCGCGAGGGTGGCTGCCAGCGGGATGATCACCAGCGCTGCGGTGGTGTTCATCGACACCAGGCCGAAGACCTGCATGGAGATCGCGAGCAGCGGCAGCGCTGCCAGCAGGAGATGCAGGCCGACCCGCGCGGCGATCCAGGTTCGGGGGTCGGACCGTTCTCGAACCCTGGTGCGGGGTGTGAGCACCGCGCCGGTGGTGAGCGGGTGCGGCGCGAACGATGGGGCGGACACGGGCCGTGACACTAGGGATGTCGGTGCCTGTGGTGGTTGATTCTGAGAATCTCGGTGCTGGTCAGTCGGTCATCCGTGCACTCCGGCGACGAACGGCTCGCGACTATGCCGTCTGGCACAACCGGTTGCTCTGAAAGCACCCGCCGATTCTCAGCGGCGCCTGGCACCTACTGGTTCGCCGGTTTGGCGCCCGCGATGGGCGGTCGGCGCTAGGCGCTGACGGGCGGGGGGAAATCCCCTAATCGGCACCGTGCGCATCGCCGCCGTCCCGGTACCGCCCGCCGTGGAACCCGGCAGCAACCCCGATGGCCGGCGATCGGCGCGGCTCTAGCTTTGTCGTCAACCGGGCAGGAGGTCCGGAAGGCAACCACCCGATACGGATCCACCCACGACCAAGGAGAGACATCATGCCTGACTTCAAGTTCGAGCAGACCGTCGTTCCGGTGCAGCACGTTGACACCGACGCCTCCGGGGGCAACGGCGGCGACGGCGGCGAGAGCGGCGCGCTGGCCTTCGGTTACGCCGGTGCAG
>JALZCN010000673.1 GCA_030863045.1 Actinomycetota bacterium
GAGTAGCGTAGATTTTGTGGTCGTGCCGACCAGGAACAACAGCTGTGGGTGCCGAATTGGTCCTCCACGTCATGCGACCTGGGAATATCATCACCACCCCCGCTTTCCAGGGCTGACATGTGTACACCGTCGGATTGCGAAGTTCCGATTACCAAGATCATAGTCGATGAGGTCGTCCGACAGCTGGCGGATCGAGAGTTCCCGACTACCCGTGCGGCTATCGCGCTTTGCCGGTCTGGCTGGCCAGCTTCGGAATGCTGATGAGGGCCGGGGTGGAGGGCACCGGCGCCTACGGCGCGGCGCTGAGCAGATACCTCCGCGGTGAGGGTGTCCAGGTGGTGGAGGTGGACCGGCCGGACCGCAAGACCCGGGGGGAAGGGTAAGTCCGATTCGCTCGATGCTTATGCCGCGGCGTTGGCCGCGTTGTCCGGACCGGCCGCGGGGAGTCCGAAAAGCCGCGACGGGCGCGTGGAAGCGATCCGGGCACTACGCGTGACCCGTCGCAGCGCGATCAAGGCCCGCACTCAAGCGATCAACCGGTGGCGTGCGTTGCTGCTGGCGGTCCCGGCCAAGCTGCGCCAGCAGTTGCGGGACCTGACCACGGGGACTCCCATCGACACCTGCGTAGGGTTACGTCCCACTACTGGTCTGGCTGACCCGGTACAGGCGACCAAGGCCGCGCTGCGTCGGCTGGCTCGCCGTCACCAACGGCTAAGCGAGGAAATCCGCGAGCTCGACGCTGAACCCCCCGCTGGTCACTGCTGCCGCGCCCGGGCTGCTGGCCCTGCCCGGCGTCGGCATTGAGGTCGCTGGCCAGCTGTTAGTCACCGCTGGAGACGATCCCGACCGACTGCGCTCCGAAGCCGCCTTCGCCCGCCTGTGCGGTGTCGCACCCATCCTCGCCAACTCCGGGCATACCAACCGGCACCGGTTAAACCCGCGGTGGAGACCGGGCAGCCAACACCGCGCTGCACACCATCGCACTATCCCGACTGCGCTGGGACCCGCACCCGTGCGACCTGGCCCGGTGGCGAGGAGAAGGACTTACCAAACCCGAAGCCATCCGATGTTTCAGATAGATCACCCGCGAGGTCTATCGAGCACTCATCAACCTCGCACACCACCGGAGAGACAAACCCGCAGCGGCTTGGCCAACAAGCCATCAGGGGCACCGTTGGAGCTAAACGTAGGAAGTCGGTCTACGGTCGTCGGGTTCGGGGTGAGTTCGGACGGCGCGTGGGGTCGGGGCAGAGGCGGTGGCCTGCCCGGTGGTGATCCTGCCGCAGGGTCGGCACAGGCACCAGGGGCAGGGGCGCCGCAGGTGGTCGCATCAGCGATGGCGCGAATCCCCACCGTATAGCAGCCGTGTAGCAACGACCTCGGTCCGATAGTAGAGAGAACGTCCTTGCCTGTGACTGGGCGCTGCGTCACGCCGGACTAGTTGATCTAGTAGACGGTAGCGCCGGAAGCGCAGACCACACCACTGATCCACTCTCGACCGTGTACAGCCACCCGAGTTTTCAGCTACCAGCAATAACGGCGTTCAACACCGTCAACCGCCAAACTCAATCCAGGTTCGGGACGAAGAGGCTGTGAGTTGTATATGCCGCTGACCAGTGGACGTCAGATGCACATGGACGCCTGGCTATATCGAAGGATCGGAGCTCCAAATTGTTCGAAGGAGCATGCCGTAGCAGTTGAGGTAAATATGCTGTTCATTCGGCCTGTCTGACGTATACGAACATGTACTGGTCACCTTAGATACCACAGCTGGTAGGCAGTGTCACTAGCGTCGTCCCAGTCACTAACCATCCAGCGCTTCCATGTTCTGAAGGCCGCCGCTGTGTAGTCGTGTCATAGCTATAATCGGGGTCGAATGGTGTGCCAACGATTGAAAGACCGAAGTGCGGGTTCCTCCGGTGCTAGTGTTGATCAAAGCGGTTTGGGATAGTCGACGATGCAGCCATAGGCGGTGGAGGCAAACAGAAACGGTCTGTATTTTCGTGGTGGGTCTCGGTGCTTAGGCTATCGTCTGCCCAGGTCGAGTAGAGGCCTCGGGCATCACGATGCGTTCTTATACCACGCGTGTCGCCGGCGGCTGGCGCGATGCTCGCACAGCCATCACTGCGCTGTTTGATGAAGCAGCTCCCTGGATGAGCTCGCGGTCAACGCGATCAGCTCGTCCACCGCCGCCGGTGGTCCGCCTCGTTGCGCGGCGCCCCGCTGTTGGTCAGCGCCGGTGCCCGACACCGCGAGCCTGTCCAGAAAGGCGGTGACGATTTCCAGGTCACCATGGTTGACCAGTGCATCTCGGACGTGTTTGACCAAGCCTTCGGCCTGCGCGGGAGTCGGCAGCAGACGGCCGGTCAGCGCGTCGAAGCCCGATCCGAACCAGCCGTCGCGCGCCGCCCGCCAGTAGGCGGCCCGCAGCAGCTCCCCGCAGGGGCGTGGACCTGGAACGCCGCGCCGAACCAAGTTTAGCGAGGTTGTCACAAGCGCCCGGATTAGCACGGTAACCGCGACCGTGTCCTCGACGTCGGCAGGCACGTCCATGGATCGAATCTCCAGCGTGGGCAGCCGGGGGTGCGGGCGGATGTCCCAGAACGGCAGTCCCTCCACCGGCATCGCGCCCGAGGCGAACATCGCGGCGGCCAGCTGTTCGTAGTGCTCCATTGAGTCGACATATGGCGGCGGCCCCAAGCAGGGGAATCGGCTGCGAATAATCGACCGCCAACTCGCGTACTCGGTGTCGCGACCGTCGTAGATGGCGGAGTTGGCGGTCAACGCCACCAGCAGCGGCAGCCACGGCCGCAGGTGGTTGGCAACCAGCGCGGCCTCCTGCTTGTTCGGGACCTGGATGTGCACGTGGAGTGCGGACAGCGCGAAGTCCTCCATCATGGTGCGGTACCGCTCAATGCTGGCCTGGTAGCGCGGGTTGTCGCCGATATCGGTGATCTGCCCGGCCCCGATTATTGGCATCCCCGCTGCGCACAGCCGCAGTCCCTCCTGCTGGGCCGCGCTCGCTGCGGCCTTGCGGGCCCGGACCAGGTCCTCGTGCAGTCGTGCGGCGGTGGAGTGGGGCGGAGTGCGCATCTCGATTTGGCAGGTGTTGAACTCACCGGTCACCAAGTCGCCCAGCAGCCGCGAGGCCCGCGCCACCACCTGTGGACCTGCCGAGGTAATGGCCCTGCTGGTCGGATCGACAAGGAAG
>JALZCN010000004.1 GCA_030863045.1 Actinomycetota bacterium
GTTCCTGGTCAATGCGATTGGCGCTGGTTTGCTGGGTGTGGCGTTGCTGGTTGCGCCGGCCCGCCTGCGCAGCACCGTCGCGGCGGTCACTGCTGTTTTCACCGCCGGAACCTTGATGGGGTTGATCCTCAGCCTCACCGTCGGTTTATTCGGGGTACAGGAAACTCTGCAGACTCCACTCGTGCCCACCACGCTGATCGTCGAATCCGCTGGCGTGCTGGTGCTGGTGTTCACCGCGATAATCGGCCCGCCGAGCGTGTAAGCTCGACGGAAGGGCCTGACGCCCAGTCCGACGGCGCGCTCGCAAACATCAATGCCGATAACTGGTGTCGGCTAGATTCTGAAGTCCGTCCCATGCCTGACGGAGAATATCACCGAGCTTGTTAGCGGCCGGCTCGATCGAGTCCGCGATGAAAGGCCCTAGTAAGTTCAAGAGAAGGAGGATCAGAATCAGAACTACGAAGAAAGTCAATACCCTCTCTATCGACTTTACCATCGTATTCCCTTCCTCTGCCGGCCGTGCGATCGGATTAGTAGTCCCTGGGATCGTGGGCCAGCCGGCTTGACTCCCGGTGGGTCAAGGTCGATAGCACCAGCACACCCTGCACTCATCTAAGCATCTCCTGCCGAAACGACCGTGTGGATACGGCGGCGAGTTGTGGTGCGCGCTTCGTGCCCGCCGTGTCGGGGGCGCTGATCTGGATCGCCGTGCGTGATCACACGCCCTAGAGTACGCGGTGCGTCTAGATCCCCACACACTGCAACCGAGTCTGTCCCCCGGACGCGGCGAAGACGGACCTACCCGGAGGCCCGCCGGGCCCTACCGTTTGGTGCCGGCCCCGGCGTCGCGGACATCGGGGATGTCGGACCGGGGGTAGTCGGACCGGGTGTAGAGGTGTGCGTGAATCAGTCCGAGGAGTAGATCGGTGTCCACGGGTTTGGTGACATAGTCGTTCGCCCCCGAGGCCAGGCTCTTCGCCCGGTCCTCCTTCATCGCTTTGGCGGTCACCGCGATGATGGGCAAGTCGGCGTAGCGGCTCAAGTTCCGGATCGCGGCCATCGTCGCATTGCCGTCGAGCTCGGGCATCATCACATCCATCAGGACCAGCGCGATGTCCTCGTGGCGCTCCAGCGCGCGGACTCCGGCCACCCCGTTGTCGGCGAACACAACGCGCAGATCGTGAGCCTCCAACAGGCTGCTCAGCGCGAAGACGTTACGCAGGTCGTCGTCGACGATAAGGATCTTCTCCCCATGGAAGCGTGGCGGCGCATCGCCGGACTCCGGTTGTAGCCGCGGCACTGAGCGGGCCGACGACACCAACTCCGGTGAGGCGGGCCGGTCCACGAGCGTGTACTGCGGCGCCCCATCGGGCACCACCTGCGGTGGCACCTCAGTGGTTTCGGGCAGGTAGAGGGTGAACACGCTGCCTACCCCGGGCTCGCTGCGCACAGTCAGCTCGCCACCGAGCATCTGAGTCAACTGGCGGCTGATCGACAATCCAAGCCCGGTACCGCCGTAACGCCGGCTGGTCGTACCGTCGGCCTGCTGGAATGCTTCGAAGATCACCGACAATTTGTCGGCGGGAATCCCGATACCGGTGTCCTCCACCTCGAACGCCACCAGGGCCGGCGCCGCGCGCAGCGCTTCGAGTTCCACTTCCTCAGCAGACGCCGGCCGGATCCGCAGTGCAACGCCACCCTCGTCGGTGAACTTCACGGCATTGGACATCAAGTTGCGCAGCACCTGTTGCAGGCGCTGCTCGTCGGTGCGCAGGAACTTCGGCAGCGCCGGATCGAGCTGCACTGTGAAGTGCAGGGCCTTCTCCGCGGCCAGTGGCTCACACAGCGTCCTGACGTAGTTCACCACCGCGGGCATTGCTACATCGGACAGCGACGGTTCCATCCGCCCGGCTTCGACCTTGGCCAGGTCAAGGATGTCGTTGATCAGCTGTAGCAGGTCGCTACCGGCGGAGTGGATGGTCTTGGCGAACTCAACCTGCTTGTCCGTCAAGTTGCCGTCGAGGTTGTCCGACAGCAGTTTGGCCAACACCAGCGCGCTGTTGAGCGGGGTGCGCAGCTCGTGGGACATGTTCGCCATGAAGTCCGACTTGTAGCGTGATGCAGCGGCCAGCTGAGCCGCGCGGTCCTCGAGCTCCTGGCGGGCGAGCTCGATCTCAGCGTTCTTGATCTCAATGGCGCGGTTCTGGGTCGCCAGCAGGGCAGCTTTCTCGGCCAACTCGGTGTTGGACTTCTGCAACTCGTGCTGCTGGGCCTGCAACCGCTCTGAACCCAAGGTGAGCTCCTGAGCCAGCCGCTGCGACTCGGTCAACAGCGCCTCGGTGCGGGAGTTGGCCAGGATGGTGTTGACGTTCACGCCGATCGTCTCGCGAAGCAACTCGAGCAGGTCCCGGTGCACCGTGGTGAACTCGTTGACCGAAGCCAATTCGATCACACCCAATGCCTGATCCTCGAACAACAGCGGCACCACGAGCACGTTGGTCGGTACAGCACAGCCGAGGCCGGAGCTGATCGCGGCATAGTCCGGCGGCGCTTCGGTGATCAGGATCGTCCGTTTGTCCAACGCCGCCTGCCCGACCAGTGACTCACCCAAGGCGAAACGGCGGACCGCCGCGGGGTCTTGCAGGCCGTAACCGGCCGTGAGCTCCACGACGGTCGTACCGTCGTCTTGCGGGCGAACCAGGAAGAAGGCTCCTTGCTGGGCCGACAGCAGCGGAGCGAGTTCGCTGAGCACCACCGAAGCGACGGTGCCCAGATTGCGGTGGCCCTGCATGAGACCGGACAGCCGCGCCAGGTTGGTCTTAAGCCAGTCCTGTTCTTGGTTGGTCCGGGTGGCCTCCTTGAGGTTGGCGACCATCTGGTTGATGTTGTCCTTGAGTTCAGCAACCTCACCCGAGGCGTCGACGGTGATCTGACGGGTCAGGTCGCCGGCGGTCACCGCGGTGGCCACCGCCGCGATCGCTCGCACCTGCGTGGTGAGGTTGCCCGCCAGGCGGTTGACGTTTTCAGTCAGTCGCTCCCAGGTGCCGGACACGCCGATCACCTCGGCCTGCCCGCCGAGCTTGCCCTCGGTGCCGACTTCGCGGGCTACCCGGGTGACCTCGGAGGCGAACGCGGACAGCCGGTCCACCATGGTGTTGATCGTGGTCTTGAGCTCGAGGATCTCACCGCGGGCGTCCACGTCGATCTTTCTGGACAGGTCCCCGCGTGCCACGGCGGTAGTCACCTGGGCGATGTTGCGCACCTGGCTGGTCAGGTTCTGCGCCATGAAGTTGACGTTGTCGGTGAGGTCCTTCCAGGTGCCCGCAACGTTGGGCACCCGCGCCTGGCCACCGAGAGTGCCCTCAGTGCCGACTTCCCGGGCCACCCGGGTGACCTCGTCGGCGAAGGCGCCCAGGGTGTCGACCATCCGGTTGATCGTCTCGGCCAGGGCGGCCACCTCACCGCGAGCCTCGACCGTGATCTTCTTCGACAAGTCTCCGCCGGCCACCGCGGTGGCCACCGTGGCGATGCTGCGCACCTGGCTGGTCAGGTTTTCCGCCATGCCGTTGACGTTGTCGGTGAGCGCCTTCCAGGTCCCGCCCACGCCACGCACGCGGGCCTGGCCGCCGAGCTTGCCTTCGCTGCCCACTTCGTGCGCCACCCGGGTGACCTCATCGGCGAACGCGGAGAGCTGGTCGACCATGGTGTTGAGGGTGTTCTTCAGCTCCAGGATCTCGCCGCGGGCGTCCACAGTGATCTTGCGGCTGAGGTCGCCGCGGGCCACTGCGGTGGCCACCGTGGCGATGCTGCGCACCTGGCTGGTGAGGTTTCCAGCCATGACGTTGACCGAATCCGTGAGGTCTCGCCAGGTCCCGGCCACCCCGGGAACGTGAGCCTGACCGCCCAGCCGGCCCTCGGTACCGACCTCGCGGGCCACTCGGGTCACCTCGGCGGCAAACAGCGACAACTGATCGAGCAATCTGTTGACGGTGTGCCCCAAGCGGGCGAAGTCGCCCCGCAACGGCTGGTCCGATACCCGTGGCGACAGGTCACCTTCGGATACCGCGGCCAGCACCCTCGCCAGCTCGGTGGTCGGCCGGGTCAGGTCATCGATCAGGCCGTTGATCGCCGCGGCGCCCAGCGACCAGCCACCGCCGTCCCCATCGGCGAGCCGCTCACCGGTCTGACCCTGCTGACCGACCGCCTCGCGCACCCGGACCAGCTCGCCGACCAGCGACTGGTTTCGCTGTGCGATCTGGTTGATCACCGTTGCGATCCGTCCGGGAAGCCCCGCGTCGGTCACCACCAGGCGGCGCCGGAAGTTGCCGTCGCGCAGTTCCTCCAAGGCCAGCAGGATCCGGTCCAGCGCGGCGGGATCGAGCGGAGTCGGTCCCTCCAGAAGCGATTCCGGGGTGGACACGGGTTGCGCGCTCACGATGAGCCTCCAGGACATCACGGTTTTATGCCCGCAGCGTGCCACGATCGGTCTTGGCTTTCGACCCCGGGCAACGGGACGAGGACTACTCTCGTCGCCGACATGCTCGGACCGGGGAGGAGATGCGATGGCATCTGACGTAGACCCCGGCGCCGCTCTGCGGGTTCCTGGGTTGCCTTGGTTACTCGACAGTGTGGACCAAGGGGTGATAGCGCAGGATCCGTCGGGTCGCATCCGGTTGCTCAATGAGGCGGCCCGCCGGCTGTTTCCCGACCTGCACCTCGGCGATGAGTTCGAGCCCAGCGGCGAGTCCTTCGTCGCCGAATCGTGCGGACGCCGCATCAGTGGACGGTGCCAGGAGCTGCCCGATGGCTGGCACGCCTGGGTGGTCGCTGACATCAGTGGGGACAGCAAGGAGGACATCAGCGGGAACGTTGACACCGCAGCCGAGCCCGCGGACCAACAAGACTTCATGCTGGAGGCCAGCCGGGAATTGAGGGCCGGTGTGAGTCACGATGCGGCGGCTGCCGCCCTGGTCCGGCTGGCCGTCCCGGTGGTGGCCGAGGAAGCCGCGGTGCTGCTGCCCGCACCGCGGGCCCGCGTGTACTGGTGGCGCTTTGTCGACGGCGCGGCTGAGCCGACTCATGGCATGGCCCGGGCGCCGGCCCCGCGCACGGCCCCGGTACTGGCCAGCGCGTTACGCGGAGCCACTGACGCCACCATCACAGTCCCGACCGACGAGCTGGCCACGCTGGCGGCGGTACTCGGGCCCGACGTCGCCGAGCGGACACCGATCGTGGTGGCACCCCTGCCCGGACCGGACCGGACCGAAGGGCTGCTAGTCGTCGTCCGGCCCAACGCGCCCAAGTTGTTGGCACAGCTTGCGGTGCTGGCCGGACCGACGATCGAAGCCAGCCGCCGGCGGCGGGACGAGGCCACCGCGCTTGCGCTGCTGCAGGCGC
>JALZCN010000008.1 GCA_030863045.1 Actinomycetota bacterium
GGTCGCGGTCACGCACACCACCCGCGAGCCGGCATCCCGGGCCAAAGCCATCAGACCACCGGACAGGTAGGCCTCGTCGTCGGGATGGGCCCACACCCCGAGGATGGTGCCCAGCCCCGCGACTCCCGCCGCCGACTCGATCATGACTGGCTCCGGTGAGTGAGAATTGCGTGCAGCGTCAGCCCGGCGCCGCAGCACGCAACGGCCAGCGTCCACAGCGAGCCGGCTCCGGTCGTGTCGACGATCCGCCCGCCGAGCAGCGCACCGGCCGCGAAGCCCAGGTGGATCGCGGAGCTGTGTAGGCCCAGCAGTAGCGGTGCTGTCCCCAGCCCGAGCCCTATCAGGCGGTGCTGCTGCGCGGGCACGAATCCCCAGGCCGCCATCCCCCACACGACGACCACGACCAGCGCACCTGCAAGGGTGCCGACGACGAGTGGGAACAACGCGAAGCCCGCCGTCAGCACGCTCGCCGCGAGTAGCACAACCGGACGGCTGCCCCACCGGTCGGCGGTCGCTCCGCCCCACCAGGTACCGACCATGCCTCCGGCACCGAAAGCTGCGATCAGCAGTCCGAGCCCGGCCGTGCTGCCCAGCAGCGCCTCCAGGTAGGTGTACATGCTGTTGGAGCCGGTCATCACCAGCAACGTGACGCCGAGCAAGCCGGCGACGGCCGGTGATCGCAATGGTCGCAGCCGCTGGCGCATCGTCGAGCGCATCAGCGGGGCGGTCCCGACGCTGCTACGCAGCAGGCCGGCGGCGGTGATCGCGGCGAGCGCCGCGACCAGCACGAACGCCGCCCGCCACGAGTACGTCGCCGCCAGCAGCACCCCGAGCGGAGCGCCCAGCACCATCGCCATGGATCCGCCACCGAGGATCACCGCGAGCGCGCGCCCGCGTTGACACTCGGACACCGCAGCAACCGCCGCCGCGCCCGCCGCCGGCAGGTAGACACTCGCGGCGAGCGCGCTGGCCACCCGGGCACCGAGCAGCACCCCCAGCGACGGCGCGACCGCCGACGTCAGGTTGAACAGCCCGAACAGCACCAGGGAGCCGATCAGCACCGACCGCAGGCGCCGCGCCCCCAGCAGCGCGCCCAGCAGCGGTGCACCGGTCGCGTACACCAGCGCGAACACCGTCACCGTCAACCCGGCGGCACCGACCGTGACACCGAGGTCACCGGCGAGACCGCTGAGCACCCCAGCCACGACGAACATGTCCGTGCCGATCGCGAACGCGCCGATTCCCAGTGTCGCGACTGACGTCCAGGTGCCCAGGTCTCCGTTGGGTGTGCGGGCCATCCGATGGACCACCGGCATGATCACTGCATTGCCGTGCATGTCGTCCTCCCCGCTTGCGTGGGAGCCCGATCGTCAGGGAGCCCGATGGCAGCGCTCTGACACGGCCTGGCACGGCCCTGACACGGCTCGGCGCGTAAGGCGGGACGAAGGCGTACATCAATTCCTGTACGTGGCTACACCTCTGGCATGAATTGAGCCGTTGTCTCGGTAACAGGAAATGCTCGATCGCGATGAAGGAAGAGTGAAAACGATCGTATGGGCGGCGGCTGCCGCATTGACCGTTCTGACTAGTTGCGCGACCGGGCAACCCGTTTCGACGCCAGATTCCACAAGTACCTCAACTGCCGCTGCCACGGCCTCAGCAGAGGCGATCGCGACGACATTACCGGCTCTGCCTCCGCCGCCACCGTCTCGTCCAGCAGTGGCGGAGGCGGCTGCGACGACACCCCCAGGTCAGCCTCCACGGACCCGCCTAGCACCACGACCATCGCAGGCGGCACCGGCGTCGCGGTGTGACTCGAACTATGCGGGTGCCTGCGTTCCCATCTCCAGTGACGTGGACTGTGAGGGCGGCACCGGCAACGGTCCGGCATACGTGCGCGGTCCAGTCCAGGTGGTCGGCAACGACCACTACGGATTGGACCGGGACGGCAATGGAGTTGGCTGCGAGACGTAGTGGACTCCCTGGTGGAGGCGTCTACAACTACTCGTGGATTCGCGACCAGGTCGCATTGTGGGATGCCGCTGATCATATCTATCCGCCAGTGGGAATGCTGGAAGTCGAATAGATTTGGCGTCGTGGGTACTCACGCGACGTCGTGCCCAGGTCATGCCCCGTTCGGCGGTGTGAGCTGGGGGGCGCGGGACCGAGGTAGCGCTGCTCGGGAATGCTGAGTGTCCGGCGTGCAGCCAAGCGGTAGTGGGCACGTGCCGCTTCCCGGTCACCCGCGATGTCGAGAGGTGCGCGCGTACGGCGTAGACCCGGTAGTGACCGGCGAGCGCTGGGTCGCCCTCCGCCGTGGCCAGCTGTTGGAGACCCGCAGCTGCGCCATGGACCATGGCCACGGCGACGATGCGGTTGAGGGTGACTATCGGTCCGGGCGCGATGCTGTGCAGGAGTTCGTACAGTCCGAGGATCTGCCGCCAGTCGGTGTCCTCGGGGCGGGTCGCCTCGTCGTGCACGGCGGCGATCGCCGCCTGCAGCTGATAGGGGCCGAACGGCGCGCTGGCCAGCGTCTTGGTGATCAAGCTGATCCCTCGGCGATGGCCTGGGGTCCCAAAGGCTGCGGTCCTGCTCCGCGAACGGTACCAGGCCGCCGTCTGGGCGGGTCCGCGCCGGGCGCCGGCGTCGGTCAACAGCATCAGGGCAAGCAGCCCGGCGACCTCGTCGTCTTCGGGCAGGCGTTCGTGAAGCTGCCGGGTCAGGCGGATGGCCTCGGTGGTGAGCTCGACGCGATGTAGCACCCGGAACTGGCGGTGTACCCCTCTCGTTGAAGATCAGATACAGCACCCGCAGCACCGCAGCCATCCGCTCCGAACGTTCAGCCTCCGGCGGCATCCGGAACTCCGCGCCGCTGGATTTGATGCGCTGTTTCGCCCGGCTGATGCGCTGGGCCACGGTCGCCTCCGGCACCAGGAACGCGCGGGTGATCTCGGCGGTACTCAGCCCGCCGACCGCGCGCCACGTCAGGGCCACCTGGGACACCGTGGTCAGTGACGGGTGAGCGCACAGCAGCAGCAAGTTGAGGGTGTCGTCGACGGCCGAGGTCGGCTCGGGATCCGGTGGGACCAGTGCGGCGGCCTCCTCCCGGCGCCGGCGCGCCGAATCGCTGCGCCACAGCTCGGTCCGCCGCCGCGACGCAATCGTGATCGACCAACCCTTCGGGTTGGCCGGTACGCCCTTCGGCCGGCCACTGGAGTGCGGCCGCCAACAGGGCCTCCTGCACCGCGTCCTCGCAGGTCTCAAAGCCGCCGTAGCGCCGGACGAGGAAGCCGAGAACCTGCGGCGCCATCTCCCGCAGCAGGCCCTCGACCTCGGTTGCCGTGCTCACAACTCCAGTCCGCTGAGATCCAGAACCGGTCGCACCTCAACCGCGCCCCAGGCGGCGTCCGGTACTCGCCCGGCGTGCTCGATCGCCCGCTCGATGCTGTCGCACTCAATGAGGTAGAAGCCGGCCAGATGCTCCTTGACCTAGCGAACGGCCCGTCGGTGGTCATCGTCTGACCCTCGCGCACCGAGACGCACTTGGCCAGCGACGGATCGGCCAGCTCCTCCGACACGATCAGCTCCCCAGATTCGGCGAGAGCTTCGGTGAGGGCGACGTGGCCCCGCCCAAACTCCACGCGCTGGACGTCGGAGAGTCCCTCCCAGATCTCCCGGCTCGCCGCGTTGCTGTAAATCAGGATCAGGTACTTCACCGGTGCCTCCAGGGTCTCGAAACTCTCTCACCCGAGATGTCGAAACCAGGTCCGCAGCTTCTACATCTCTGACTAGCGGCGCCCGCAGGGGGTGCCCGAAGCCAACGGAGGCCACCATGACCGGGCACCGCACGCGACCAGGACGAGGCGCAGATCTGCCAGTTGATCACCGAACGGCAGACCGCGATGCGGGCGAGGGACGCCGAGCGGCTCGTCTCCCGCTACGCGCCGGATCGTGCAGTTCAGCCTCGCGCCGCCGCTGCGGCATACGGCTCTGGAGGTGCTGGACCCGGACGGCTTGCGCAGCTGGTTCTCTGAGTTCGACGGACCGATGGACACGAGGTCCGTGACCTGACTGTGACCGTCGGCAGGGACGTCGCCTTCTGCCACAGCTTGGACCGCCTGTCGGCGACGCCGCACGGCGCACCGGAGGGATTCGAACTGTGGTTCCGCGTGACCATCTGCCTGCGCAAGATCGAAGACACCTGGCTGATCACCCATGAGCACAACTCCACGCCCTTTTACATGGACGGATTGTTCGCAGCCGCCGTCGACCTCCAACCGTAGGACGTCCAAGAGGACTGAGCCGCACTACTCTCGGATTCGGATCAGGTCGGGGGTGTGGAGTGGATTTCGCCGCGGGGGTCCGCCGAGCCAGGGTGGCGGGTGGAATTGTGGGATGCCGCTAGTCATATCGATGCGCCAGTGGGAATGGTGGACGAGTCGATGGTGCCGGCCGCACAGCGCAACGCAGTTATCGACGCTGGTGGGGCCTCCGTCGGCCCAATACACGACATGATGAACTTCGCACCAGCGGGCTGGTACTGAACACCCCGGGAAAGCGCATCCGCGATCGCGGACGATCACCGCGCGGCGGATCGCTGTGGGCACGGTGTGGCTGGCACGACCGACGTCGAGTGGTTCACCCTTACTGCCCAGCACCACGGGGATCACCCGGGCGTCACAGGCGATGCGGCGGGCGATGTCGGGGTTGATCGCGCCGCCCAGCGCCAGTGACGCCGACCCGATCCGGCCCTGCAGCACGGGCAGGCTGACGGTCACCACGACCTGCGGGCGTTCCCCGCCCTCGGTGGGTAACTCACCGTCGGCCAGCGCGCGCTGGGCGAGTTCGACCAGAGCATCGGCGTCGCGTTGCGCCGCGGTGCGTAGGTCGATCTCGGTGTCAGTGGTTGGGCGCGGCGCGGACAGCGGGCTTAGCGCCGACCGGACGATCTCGGCGGCCTCCTGATCCAACCATCCGGCCAGCTCATAGCCGCCGTCGCGGTCGTGGAAGCTCAGCCGCCGCCGGGTCGCAAGGTGCTCGATAGGGGGGCGGCCGTCTTGGTCGAGGTAGGCCAGCATCCGCTTGCCCAACACCGCCAACTGCCCGGCGTCGAGGATACGAGCCTGGCGGGCCAACTCAGCCTCTACCTCTGCCCGTGTCTGCTGGTCGAAGTGACCGGGGATGCGCGCGAGCACCGAGCGGATCACCGCCACATCCGCAGCGCCGATCGCGTGTTCGGCCACCGCCACCGCCGTCTCGGCTAGCCGCGGCGGCAGCGGCGCGCTGCCCAACCCGCGCCCGGGGAGCACGTCTGCTGCGGCTGCGACCCGAGCACGCGCCTCTCCCCGCGGAACCCGCGCCACCGCCCGCACCAGCTCCACTGTGCTGCCATATCCCATCGTGCTGGCAGTTCCGCGGGAATCGATTTCGGCGACCGCTGACAGCATTTCCGCCCAGGTCGCATGTAACTGGGTTTCCAACGTGCGCAGCTCGGCGAGCAACTCGGCATCGCTGCCCTGCCACGCCGGTACCGTCGACACGATCCGATTCTATGTTGGGGCACTGACAAAACCGGG
>JALZCN010000018.1 GCA_030863045.1 Actinomycetota bacterium
CCGACGTCGTGGTGACCGCGGTGTCCGGCACGTCGGGGGCCGGACGCGCACTCAAACCCCACCTGCTGGCCTCGGAGGTGATGGGCTCGGCCAGCGTGTACGGGATGGCCGGTGCGCATCGGCACACCCCCGAGATTGTCCAGAACCTCACCGGCGTCGCCGGTCAGGCGGTCGCTGTGTCGTTCACCCCGGTGCTGGCGCCGATGCCCCGCGGCATCCTGGCCAGCTGTACCGCAGCGTTGCGCCCAGGCATCGACGAGGAACTGGCCCGCGGCACCTACCACGCCGCATACGCCGCCGAACCGTTTGTGCACCTGCTGCCGGCGGGTCACTGGCCGACCACCGGCGCCGTGCAGGGTTCGAACTCGGTGCAGGTGCAGGTAGCGGTGGACGCCGGTGCTGGCCGGCTGGTTGCCGTCGGTGCGGTAGACAACCTCGCCAAGGGCACCGCAGGCGCGGCGGTGCAGTGCCTCAACCTGGCGCTGGGTCTTCCCGAGACCACCGGCCTGCCGACTTGGGGCTTTGCTCCGTGAAAGGACACCGCGATGAGCGTCACCGCATCCGACGGATTCCGGGCTGCTGGGGTGGCTGCCGGCATCAAGGCCAGTGGTGGCCTGGACTTGGCCTTGGTAGTCAATGACGGACCGGCCAGGGCGGCTGCTGGGGTGTTTACCCGCAATCAGGTCAAGGCGGCGCCGGTGCTGTGGTCGGCACAGGTGCTTACGGAGCGGCGGCTGCGTGCCGTGGTGCTGAACTCCGGCGGAGCAAACGCCTGCACCGGCCCAGGCGGATTCCAGGACACCCATGCCACCGCCGAGCGGGTCGCCACGGTGTTGGAATGTGGAGCGATTGAGGTCGCCGTGTGCTCTACCGGACTGATCGGTGAGCGGCTCCCGCTGGACGCCGTCTTGTCCGGCATAGACAGTGCCGCCGCCGCATTAACCGCAACGCCGGAAGCCGGTCTGGCCGCAGCCACCGCAGTGCTCACCACCGACACAGTGCCCAAGCAAGCGGCCGTCGCCGGTTCGGGATGGACGGTGGGCGGGTTCGCCAAGGGAGCCGGCATGGTGGCGCCCAGCCTGGCCACCATGCTCTGTGTACTCACCACCGACGCCGCCGTTGATGAGGCCGCACTGGACGCGGTATTGCGCGGCGCTACGAGCGAGACCTTCGAACGCGTTGACATCGACGGCACCTGCTCCACCAACGACACCGTGCTGCTCCTGGCCTCCGGTGCCTCGGGGGTGACGCCAGACCGGGCGCAGCTCGCCGCCGCGGTGCAACAGGCGTGTCACCAGCTGGCGAAGGGTCTGCAGGCCGACGCCGAGGGCGTCACCAAGGAGATCGCGATCACCGTCCGGGGTGCCGCTGGTGACGCCGATGCACTCGCCGCAGCTCGCGCAATCGCCCGGGACAACCTGGTCAAGACCGCCTTCTTCGGATCCGACCCCAACTGGGGTCGGATTGCCGCCGCAGTGGGCGCCTCGCCGGCCACTGTGCGCGCCGACACCCTGGACATCCGGATCAACGGACTGGTGCTGTGCCAGGGCGGCATGGTGGCAGCGGATCGCTCCAAGGCCGACCTGACCGGACGGGAGATCACCGTGGAGATCGATCTGCATCTCGGTGATGGCCAAGCCACCGTGTACACCACGGACCTCTCGCCTGGGTACGTCGAAGAGAACAGCGCGTACTCAACGTGAACGCTCGTGTTGAAGCGGGTCAAAAGGCGGCGGTGCTGGCCGAGGCGCTGCCCTGGCTGCGGCGTTTCCACGGGACCACCGTCGTCATCAAGTACGGCGGCAATGCGATGCTGGACGACGGGCTCAAGCAGGCCTTTGCCCAAGATATGGTCTTCTTGCGGTTGGCGGGGCTGCGCCCCGTCGTGGTACACGGCGGCGGTCCCCAGATCAACGCCATGCTGGACCGGCTGGGCATCGCGGGACAGTTCCGCGGTGGCTTGCGGGTCACCACACCGGAAACGATCGATGTGGTGCGCATGGTGCTGTTCGGTCAGGTGGGCCGGGAGCTTGTCGGGCTGATCAATGCGCACGGTCCGTTCGCCGTTGGCATCTCCGGTGAAGACGCGCACCTGTTCACTGCCGCACGGCGCACGGCAACCGTGGACGGCAGGCAGGTCGACGTGGGACTGGTCGGGGATGTCGTCGCGGTGAACCGCGACGCGGTGCTTGACATCGTCAACGCCGGCCGAATCCCGGTGGTATCCGGATTGGCCCCCGACTTTGACGGTGTGGTGCACAACATCAACGCCGACACCGCTGCGGCGGCGCTGGCCGTTGCGCTGGGCGCCGAGAAGCTCGTCATGTTGACCGACGTCGAGGGCCTCTACACCAATTGGCCAGACCGATCCAGCCTGCGGTCCCGCGTCACAGTGGACGAGCTGGAGGCGCTGCTGCCGGGGCTGTCCGCCGGGATGGTGCCCAAGATGGAGGCCTGCTTGCGTGCGGTCCGAGGCGGGGTGCCACGGGCGCATGTCATCGACGGCCGGGTGGCGCATTCCGTGCTGCTGGAGGTATTCACCACCGACGGCGTGGGGACGATGGTGCTGCCCAAGGAACCGCCCAGCGAGGCGGCTCCACAGGAGGAGGTCGGCTGATGTCTGCTGCGGACTTGCAGCGGCGGTGGGAAGCCGCGTTGATGGCCAACTACGGCACCCCTACGTTGGCGCTGGCTCGTGGCGCCGGCGCGGAGGTGTGGGACACCGACGGCCGCCGTTACCTGGACCTGCTCGGCGGCGTCGCGGTGAACGCGCTGGGCCACGCTCACCCGGCCGTGGTGCAGGCTGTCAGCGAGCAGATCGGCACTCTTGGCCAAGTCTCGAACCTGTACCTCAGCGAGCCGGCAGTCACGCTTGCTGAGACCCTGTTGGACCTGCTCGGCGCCACCGGGTCGGGACGGGTGCTGTTCTGCAACTCCGGTGCGGAAGCCATTGAGGCGGCGTTCAAGATTGCCCGGCGGACCGGGCGATCGAAGATCGTCTCCACCGATGGCGCCTTCCACGGCCGCACCATGGGAGCGCTTGCGCTCACCGGGCAGCCCGCCAAGCGGGATCCCTTCGCGCCCATGCCACCCGGTGTGGTCTTTGTGCCCTACGGCGAGCCGGTCGCCTTGGAGTCGGTGGTGGACGACGACACGGCCGCGGTCTTCCTTGAACCGGTCCAAGGCGAGAATGGTGTGGTGATTCCTCCGGACGGTTACCTGCAGGCTGCCCGGGAGATCACTGCGGCGCACGGGTCGCTGCTGGTGCTGGACGAGGTCCAGACCGGTATCGGCCGGACCGGAAACTGGTTCGCCCATCAGTCCGCGGGCGTGGTTCCCGATGTGGTGACGCTCGCCAAGGGCCTGGGTGGGGGGCTCCCGATCGGCGCGTGTATCGGCATCGGACCAGCCGCGCATTTGCTGCAGCCTGGCCAGCACGGCAGCACGCTGGGCGGCAACCCGGTCTGCTGCGCGGCTGCGCTGGCCGTGCTGCGGACTATCGCTGCAGATGGGTTGGTCGACCACGCCGCCCGGCTCGGTAAGCAGATCGCCGCCGAGGTGACCGCGCTGCACCACCCGCTTGTCGAGTCGGTCGGCGCGGCGGGCCTGCTCATCGGGATCGGGCTGACCTCGCCCGTTTCCGCGGTGGTCGCATCCACCGCGCGGGAAGCCGGCTTTCTGGTGAACCCGGCGGTGCCGGGTCGGGTCCGACTCGCCCCACCGTTGGTGCTCACCGAGGCCCAGGCTCGGGAGTTCCTCGGTGCCCTGCCCACGATCCTGGACCGGGTGCGGTAGCGATGCCCAGGCATTTCCTCCGCGATGACGACCTCACGCCGGCCGAGCAGCGCGAAATACTCGACCTGGCGGATGCATTCAAGGCCGACCCGCTCGGGAATACCCCGCTGGCTGGCCCGCTGTCGGTAGCGGTGATCTTCGAGAAGAGCTCGACGCGAACCCGGGTGTCCTTCGAGGTCGGCATCGTCCAACTCGGTGGCCACCCGCTGATCATCGACGCGTCCACGATGCAGCTGGGCCGGGAGGAAACCGTCGAGGACACCTCGCGGGTGCTGTCCTGCTACGTCGATGCCGTGGTGTGGCGGACCTACGCGCAGACCCGGATCGACGCCGTGGCTAGTGTCTCGCGGGTGCCGGTGGTCAACGCACTCACTGACGAATTCCACCCTTGCCAGGTGCTTGCCGACCTGCAAACGATCCGGGAGCGGCACGGGCAGCTGTCCGGGCTCACCCTCACCTACCTGGGCGACGGGGCGAACAACATGGCGCATTCCCTGCTGCTAGGCGGCACCACCGCCGGCTTGCGTGTCCGCATCGCCGCTCCGCAAGGATTCCAGCCGATGCCTGACGTGCTGCTGGCGGCGAAACACCGCGCTGAGCAGACCGGTGGGAGTGTCACCGTGCTCGCCGACCCCTACGCGGCGGTGGATGGGGCCGACATCCTGGTGACCGACACCTGGACGTCGATGGGTCAGGAGAGCGACGGGCTCGACCGGATCTCTCCGTTCCGGCCGCTGCAGATCAACACCCAGCTGTTGGACCGCGCGTCGGGCGGCGGTACCAAGAAGATCACGGTGCTGCACTGCCTGCCGGCGCATCGCGGAGCCGAGATCACCGACGAGGTGCTCGACGGTCCGGCGAGCGCCGTGTGGGACGAGGCCGAGAACCGGCTGCACGCACAGAAGGCACTGCTGGCCTGGTTGCTGGATCCAGCGCGACTGGACCCGGAGCGAGCGGCATGACACTGACCCGAGCCAGCCGCCAGGCCCGCATCGTCGACCTCGTGACCCACCGGGACGTGCGTAGCCAGTCTGAACTGGCCACGCTCCTCGCGGCGCAGGGCATCGAAGTCACCCAGGCCACGCTGTCCCGAGATCTCGACGAGCTCGGCGCGGTCAAGTTGCGCGGGGTGGACGGTGGTGCGCCGGTGTATGTCATTCCCGAGGACGGCAGCCCGGTACGCGCGGTGGCCGGTGGCACCGCCCGGCTCGCGCGGGTGCTGTCCGATCTGCTCGTTTCCGCTGATGCCAGCGCGAATCTCGCGGTGCTGCGCACCCCGCCCGGAGCGGCACACTTCTTGGCCAGTGCACTGGACCGAGCGGCATTAAGTGATGTCGTGGGCACCATCGCTGGCGATGACACCATCCTGGTCGTCGCCCGCGAACCCCACACCGGGGAACAACTCGCGCAGCGGATCATGGCGCTGGCTCACCAGCTCGACCGAAGGGAGAGCACAGATGACCGAACGGGTGGTACTGGCCTACTCCGGGGGCCTGGACACCTCGGTGGCGATCGGGTGGATCGCTGAGAAAACCGGAGCTGAGGTCGTCGCCGTTGCGGTCGACGTCGGTCAGGGAGGCGAGGACCTGGAGACCATCCGCCGGCGTGCGCTGGGCTGCGGCGCGGTGGAGGCCGTGGTCACCGACGCCCGCGACGAGTACGCCGAGCAGTACTGCCT
>JALZCN010000048.1 GCA_030863045.1 Actinomycetota bacterium
GACGAGCTGTATGCACCACCGTGCCGGGAGTTGCTGCTCACCGATGGGGTGCGGGCCGCCGCGGCGAAGCTTGTGGCGCAGGCTCCGCCGGGTCCGGTCGCGCAGCTGCTCGAGAAGATCGCTTCCGGGGTACCGGCCGAGGGCATGGAGTCGCTCATCCCCGTGTTGGCTCCAGGTGGCGACGGCGCTGCGGAGTTGGCGCTGCTCACGGACGCGATGCCAACGGGAACCCACGTGCTGCTCGCTGATCCGGAACGGATCCGGACCCGGGCCGCTGATTTGGTCCGCACCGGGCAGGAGTTCCTGGAGGCGTCCTGGATGGTGGCCGCCGGTGGCGGTGCCGCTCCGGTCGACGTCGCCGCGCTGGACCTGTCCGCCTCGGCCTACCGCGGGCTGGGCGAGGTCGCCGAGCACGCCCGCCGCACCGGGCTGGCATGGTGGACGTTGAGCCCGCTGGTCACCGACGCTCAAGGCCCGCTGCAGCTGCAGATCAGCTCCGCTGCGTCCTATCACGGCGACGTGACGCGCGCCTTCGCCGACCTGCGCGCGCACACCGCGACCGGCGGCGCGGCGGTGTTGGTGGTGCCCGGCGCGGGCACTGCGCAACGGGCCTGCGAGCAGCTCCGCGACGCCGAGGTGCCGGCGGTGCTCGCCGCCGACGGGCTGGTCGAGCCACCCGCGGCGGGTACCGTCACCGTGGTCCGCGGCACGCTGGAAGACGGTTTCCTGGTTCCGGCACTGGGGTTGGCGGTGCTCACTGAGACGGATGTCACGGGCGCGCGGGGCGGTACCAGCAGCCGGGAGATGTCCAAGATGCCGGTCCGCCGCCGTAACGCGGTGGACCCGCTGGCGCTGCGCAGCGGCGATCACGTGGTGCACGAGCAGCACGGCATCGGCCGGTTCCTGGAGATGGTGGAGCGCAGCATGGGCGGGTCCACCCGGGAATACCTGCTGGTGGAGTACGCGCCGAGCAAACGGGGCCAGCCAGGGGACCGGCTGTATATCCCCACCGACCAGCTCGACCAGGTCACCCGCTATGTCGGCGGTGAGCTGCCGACGTTGAACAAGCTGGGTGGGTCGGATTGGGCCAAGACCAAGGGCCGGGCCCGTAAGGCGGTCAAGGAGATCGCCGCTGAGCTGGTGCAGCTGTATGCGGCTCGGCAGTCCTCCCCGGGGCACATGTTCGGACCGGACACCCCGTGGCAGGCCGAACTGGAGGACGCCTTCCCCTACACCGAGACACCCGACCAGCTCGCCGCTGTCAACGAGGTCAAGGCGGACATGCGCCGCAGTGTCCCGATGGATCGGGTGGTCTGCGGCGACGTCGGCTACGGCAAGACCGAGATCGCCGTGCGGGCCGCCTTCAAGGCCGTGCAGGACGGCAAGCAGGTGGCCGTGCTGGTGCCTACCACGCTGCTGGCCCAGCAGCACCTGCAGACCTTCTCCGACCGGATGCACTCATTCCCGGTGACCGTGCGTGGGCTGTCCCGGTTCAGCGACGCGGCTGAGGCGTCGGAGGTGGTGCGGGGCCTTGCCGACGGCTCGGTGGACATCGTGATCGGCACCCACCGGCTGCTCCAGGCCGGTGTGCGTTGGAAGGACCTCGGGCTGGTGGTGGTCGACGAGGAGCAGCGCTTCGGCGTCGAGCACAAGGAGCACATCAAGGCTCTGCGCACCGCTGTCGACGTGCTCACCATGTCCGCCACCCCGATCCCACGGACCCTGGAGATGAGCCTGGCCGGCATCCGCGAGATGTCGACCATCCTCACCCCACCCGAAGATCGCCACCCGGTGCTGACCTACGTCGGAGCCTATGACGACAAACAGGTTGCTGCCGCGATCCGCCGCGAGCTGCTGCGCGACGGGCAGGTCTTTTACGTACACAACCGGGTGTCGTCGATCGAGAAGGCCGCTCGAAGGATCCGCGAGCTGGTGGGTGAGGCGCGGGTCGCGGTGGCGCACGGGCAGATGAACGAGGACCAGCTTGAACGTACCGTCGCCGGGTTCTGGCACCGCGAGTACGACGTGCTGGTATGCACCACGATCGTTGAGACCGGGTTGGACATCACCAACGCCAACACGCTGATCGTGGAGCGCGGTGATCTGCTCGGGTTGGCCCAGCTGCACCAGTTGCGCGGACGGGTCGGCCGCGGCCGGGAGCGTGGGTACGCCTATTTCCTGTACCCACCCGAGACACCGTTGACCGAGACCGCACACGACCGGCTGACCACCATCGCGCAGCACACTGAGCTGGGCGCAGGCATGGCCGTCGCGATGAAGGATCTGGAAATCCGCGGCGCCGGCAACATCTTGGGTGGCGAGCAATCCGGGCACATCGCCGGAGTCGGTTTCGACCTGTACATCCGGCTGGTCGGCGAAGCGGTCGAGGCGTTCCGCAGCGCCGCCGGGGCGGGTCCATCCGATGGTGTGGCCGAGCCCGCACCGGTGCGAGTGGAACTCCCGGTGGATGCCCACCTGCCGCATGGCTACATCCCGGGTGAGCGGCTGCGTCTGGAGGCCTACCGCAAGATCGCCGAAGCGATGGACGCCGACACGCTGACCGCCGTCACCGACGAGTTGCGCGACCGCTATGGCGCGCTGCCCCCGGCGGTGGTGACCTTGCTCGACGTTGCGCGCTTCCGCCAGGTGTGCCGGGCGCACGGGGTGGCGGAGGTGGTCCTGCAGGGATCCAGGCTGCGGTTCGCCCCGGTGACGCTGCGGGACTCCCAGCTGGTGCGCTTGAACCGGCTCTATCCACAAGCGGCGTACAAGTCCACTGTTCACACCTTGTCGGTTCCCCGGCCGAGTGAGGGCTCCGGCGGGATCGGCGCCCCGCCGCTGCGCGACCGTGCGCTGGTCGACTGGTGCACCACCCTGGTCACCAGCGTGCTGGGGTAGCGGGCTCTTCAAGGGCTACCAACCCCCGGCGAGCCGGAACGCCGCGATGCCCAACGAGATCGGGCCGGCGGCGGTGATAGTACGGCCACCTGGAGATCGGTCCATGCAGCGTGAGAGGGTAGCCCCGTGGGAACCGTCCTGCGTGCCGCCACCGGGGTCGCTGTCGCGACGTTGCTGATCGGTGGTTGCGGTTCAGGTCCCAGCCAACTCGGTGCCGCCGCGTTCGTCGACGGCGCCGAGATCCCGGTGGGCCAGGTGCATGACCAGCTCGTGACGGTCCTGACCAAGGAAGGCCCCCAGGCGCGGGCTCAGCTGACGGCGGGTCGCCAGCTCGACGATCTGTCGCGCAAGATCGTCACCTTGCAGATCAGGCATCAGCTACTCGACATCGCCGCGCGGCGGGCCGGCCTGACGGTCGATCAGGCCAGGGTTAACCAGCTGATTACAGAGGTCGGGGGCGCCGAGGCCGCGTCCAAGGGGACGATCTTCGATGCCGGAGCCTACCGCGAGCGCACCAGGGACAGGCTGCTCATGGCCGAGTTGGGTCGTGCTGCCGTGCGCAACAGCGCGGTCACCGTCGACTACACCACCGCCGACACCCGTTCTTCCGCAAAACAGCGGGTGGAGGAGCTCTCCGAGGCCGGGTCCAAGGGAGCCCGGCAGTTGATCGATGCCGATGTCCGCGCCGGTAAGGATGCCGAGCTCGGCAAGCGGGTCGTCGCCGCTGACGATCCGATTTTCGCCACCACGCCGGCGTTCGGTGTCGCCGAGGGCACGGTTGTGGCTTTCCAGCTCGACGACACCAAGCCGTGGCTGATCATGGTGATCAAGAACCGCGCGGACCGCGGGGTTCAGGCCTCTGATCACGCGCCCGAAATCGATCAGATCGACCCTACCGTGCTGGAAGCCATCGGTCTGCGACAGCTGGCCCAGGTGGCCGAGGACGTAGGAGTTCGGCTCAGCCCCCGGTACGGCGTGTGGGATCCGGTGAGCCTGCAAGTCGTGGCCAACGAGAACGAGACCAGCGGCTTCTTGGCGCCATTACGCGCTGCCCCTCGAGCGTGACTGGCGCGCCGGCCGTTGTCGTGCTGTCCCACCGGCTCGGCGCGGTGCTTCCGGCGGCGGTGGCTCGCCTGCTCCGGGACGGGGCAGCCCTGTACGCCGACGTTGACGTACCGGCCGAGCTGGCACAGCAGTGCGGGGCGGATCCGGTCGGCGACGCCGTGCAGGGGCTGCTGCTGACACTGGACGCCAGCACCGGTGCAGCGGCCCGGTGGGCGGTCAGCGGCGTGCCCGTTCTGCACACCCCCGAGCCGATGGGAGCCGCGTTGCTGGATGCGGTCGCGGTGATGGATCGGCTGCGCTCCCCAGGCGGGTGCCCATGGGACGCCGAGCAGACCCACCGATCGCTGATGCCCTACCTCATCGAGGAGGCCTACGAGCTGTACCAAGCACTGGAGGACGGCGATACCAACGCACTGCGCGAGGAGCTCGGCGACGTGCTGCTGCAGGTGCTCTTCCACGCCCGAGTCGCGCAGGAGGCGCCTGGGGGCTTCAACGTCGATGCGGTGGCGACCGGGCTGGTGGCCAAGCTCGTCGCGAGGCACCCGCACGTCTTCGCCGGCAGCGAGCAGGTGCAGACCGCCGCTGATCAGGAGATCCGGTGGGAACAGCTCAAGCGCATCGAGAAGCGCCGCGAGTCGAGCATCGATGGGGTCTCGCTGTCCCAACCGGCTGTGGCACTGGCGGCAAAGCTGGTTTCCCGAACTGCGAGGGCGACCCTTCCCACGGACCTGCTGCCGCAGGCCGACGGTGCCGATGGGGAATACGGCGCGGCGCTTTTCGCGCTGTCTGCCGCGGCGACGCTGTCCGGCGAGGACCCCGAGGCGGCGTTGCGCTGCGTCGCGCGGCGCTTTGCCGACGACGTGCGGGCTGCTGAGCGCTCCGCTCGGGCCGCTGGTCTGGACACCAGCCGGCTCACTGCCCAACAGTGGCGGGAGCACTGGCCGGCCTAGCGCGCGACGAGGCTGGGGGGAAGCTGCGTGACCACGCTGCGCGGCAGACGTATCTCGGCTACGGGACCGTCGTTGATCTGTCGTATGAGCGGCGACGAACGTGCCGGTGCGCGCACCGGAGGCACAGGGAAACCCAGCTATCGGCAGCGTCACCGATGGCTGCCCCGCGCGTCGCATTACCTGCTGCGTGGGGTGTTGTCCGGCGGTGCGCTGGCATGTGCCGGCCTGGTCCTCACCGGCCTGGGTTCAGTAGCGGCTCCGCTGCCCGACCGTGGCATTGCCGCCCCGGCGTCGGCGGCGATGGCTGCGCCCGCGGCGTTGCCCGATGTTCCGGAGCCCGCTGCACAGCCTGTTGCCGGGCTTGCTCCGGCCCCGCCCGCGGGGCAGCCGGAACGCCAGACCGTGCAGGTTCCGGTGCATATTCCGGAACCGGCGCAGCCGGCCGCGCCGCAACTGGCGTTCACCGATTGGGCCAGCCGGGTCTCCCGCGTCACCCCCATCCCGCAGCGCGCGCTGCAGGCC
>JALZCN010000066.1 GCA_030863045.1 Actinomycetota bacterium
GTGTCCACCGTGGGCCTGGTGCCGGCGATCCGGCGGCTGGCTACCGAAGGACTGCAGGTCACGCTCGCGGTGTCGTTGCACACCCCGGACGACGAGTTACGCGACACCCTCGTGCCGGTGAACCGACGGTGGAAGGTGGCCGAGGTGCTTGACGCCGCGCGGCATTACGCGGACACCACGGGTCGCCGGGTGTCCATCGAGTACGCGCTGATCTGCGACGTCAACGACCAACCGTGGCGGGCCGATCTGCTCGGCCGGCTCCTGCGGGGAGGCCTGGGCACCTTGGTGCACGTGAACCTCATCCCGCTCAACCCCACCCCGGGCAGCGAATGGGACGCCAGCCCATTGCCCGTGCAGGAGGAGTTCGTGGCACGGGTGCGCGCGGCCGGCGTGGCCTGCACCGTCCGCGACACCCGCGGCCGCGAGATCGCCGCCGCCTGCGGACAGCTCGCGGCCTCCCGGCCATGACCGGGCCGTTGCGACGAAGTCCCGGCAGCATCGCTCGCGCGAGCTGACGGTCGAAAGCCGTCAGCCACCGCAACCCCACGGGCGAATGCGCGGCGCCGAAGCGGAGGACAGGTCGAACATCGCCAGGCCGTGCACCGGCAGCAGCGCGTTGACCGACTGGCGAGGACACTGAACTCGTGCTTCTTCCCGTCATGCCACCGGTGGCGCCGATGCTGGCCAAGCCCGCGTCCGACATCCCGCCCGGTCAGCACTATGAACCGAAATGGGACGGCTTCAGGTCGATCATCTTCCGGGACGGCGATGAGGTGGAGATCGGCAGCCGCAAGGAGCGGCCGATGACCCGCTACTTTCCGGAGGTCGTCAAGGCCGTGCTGGCGAACTTCCCGCGACGCGCCGTGATCGATGGTGAGATCATCATCGCCGACACCGAACGCAACACTCTCGACTTCGAGGCGCTGCAACAGCGCATCCATCCCGCCGCGAGCAGGATCAAACTCCTCTCCGAGCAGACCCCGGCCAGCTTCGTCGCCTTCGACCTGCTCGCACTGGGGGATGACGACCTCACCGAGCACGCCTTCACCGATCGTTGGGCTGCGCTGCACCGCGCGCTTGCCGACGCTGAGGCACCGATCCACCTCACTCCTGCCACTCAGGATCTCGAGCTGGCTCGGCGGTGGTTCGACCAGTTCGAAGGCGCCGGGCTCGACGGGCTCATCGCCAAGCAGCTCGACCTGAGCTACCAGCCCGACAGGCGGGTCATGACCAAGATCAAACACGAGCGCACCGCCGACTGCGTCGTCGCCGGGTACCGGGTGCACAAGTCCGGTCCGCGCGCCATCGGTTCGCTACTGCTGGGTCTTTATGACGATCGGGGCGTGCTCGTGTCGGTGGGCGTGGTCGGGGCCTTTCCGATGGATCGGCGCCGGGAGTTGTTTGTCGAAATGCAGCCGCTCGTCACCACATTCGACGACCATCCGTGGGCCTGGGCACGGCAGGAGGAGGGCGAGCGCACTCCGCGCAAGTCCGAGACCAGCCGCTGGAACGCCGGCAAGGATCTGTCCTTCGTGCCGCTACGGCCCGAACGGGTAGTTGAGGTCCGCTACGACTACATGGAAGGCGTGCGGTTCCGGCACACCACGCAGTTCGTCCGCTGGCGTCCTGACCGCGATCCCCGCTCCTGCACCTACGAACAGCTCGAACGCCCGGTCCGGTTCGATCTGGCTGACGTGCTGGTCAGTCCGTCACACGAGGCGACTCCGCGTCGGTGAGCCGGTTGACGCTAGTGCCCCTCGCGGTCGGCCCACTCGAGCAAGGGGTCCAGTGAGAACACCGCATCGTCGATGCCGGCATGCACGTCGCCCAACCGCGCGAATCGCTTGGGCACGGTGGCCAGGGTGAAGTCGCCGGGTTCGGCGTCGGGTACCTCGTCCCAGCGCAGCGGGGTGGACACCACCGCCTCGGGCACGCCGCGCACTGAGTACGCACCACGGATGGTGTGGTCGCGGGTGTTCTGGTTCCAATCCACGAAGACGGCGCCGGTTCGATCCCGCTTCCACCACGCGGTGGTGACGAGGTCACAAGCGCGCCGTTCTACCTCATGGGCGAAGGCGCGGGCCGCGCGACGCACGTCGGCGAAACCCCAGCGCGGTTCGATCCGCACGTAGATGTGCATCCCGCGACCACCGGAGGTTTTCGGCCAACCCACTGCACCGAGCTCGGCCAGCACCTCCTGCGCCACCGCGGCCACCTGGCGGGCCTGCGAGAAACCCGTGCCGGGTTGCGGGTCGAGGTCGATGCGCCACTCGTCGGGGCGCTCGACGTCGGCCCGCCGGGAATTCCACGGGTGGAACTCGACGGTGCTCATCTGCACCGCCCAGATCACATCAGCCAGGTCGGTGACGCACAGTTCGTGTGCGCTGCGGCCGGAGGGAAAGTCCACCCGCACGGTCTGCACCCAGGGCGGAGCGCCGGCGGGCAACCGCTTCTGGTGCACCTTGGAGCCCGTGACTCCGGTGGGAAACCGGTGCAG